>CAYSVE010000290.1:0-7354 GCA_964434365.1 uncultured Anaerolineaceae bacterium
GTCGACCTTAACAGCTTGTTAGACTTCCTGCGCCCCATCCACGAATCACCAGCCTTCGATGAAAACGCCAAGATCGCGCTTATCATTGTAGATAGCACCGCCCACGGCATGCTAACAATGGATGTGGCCGGGCAATTCCGTGACCTCATCGAGGAGCAGTTGGGTGGCCCCAGCGTGCTCATCGAACTGGTTTCGGTAGGTGAGGAAGATTATGCGCTGGCGAATATCCCAGGCGCCGTACGGGCGAAGATCGACGAACTCACCGCGTTAGGATACGACCAATACGTCTTCATCAACAGCTATGTCATCGTGCCCTGCTTGGACCAAGTGATGTCCAATGGCACGATGATTCCGCTCAACCTGCCGGAACTGGCTGAGCAGGTCGAAGCCAACAACGAGTACGAACTGGTCAACAACATCCTCGAATGCGTGACCGATAACTTCGACGGCACGTTGACGGCGCACTTCGGCTTCGAGAACCCGAATCCGTACCCGATCTACATTCCGCTGAGCGACTTCAACAAGATGCTAGGTGGCGGTCTGTCGTCGGAGCAGTTACGTCAGGCGACACCGCAATGGTTTGGCACGCCCGGTATCATCGAAGGGCGTCCGGGGCGTTCGGACTTCGAACCGAACAGCGCCTTTCAGGTGACCTTCCATGCCGATGAGGTGTTGACGTGGACGCTGTACGACAGCGTTGAAACCGCCAGCTTCGACTCGACCCGGTGTTCGTTCCAAGAAGAGGAGTACTATGAGGGCGAGTACTACGAAGGCGAATACGAAGACGGTGAGTATTACGAGGGCGAGTACTACGAAGGCGAATACTATGAAGGTGAGTACTACGAAGGCCCTATCGTAGACATCAAGCCCATCCTCGAATGCGTAATGGACCTCGGCGATGATGTGTATATGGCGCAATTCGGCTACGAAAACTTGTCCGATGATGACATCGTACAGCTCGAAATCGGCGTGGACACTTACCTTACGGGTGGTGGCCTAAGCGAGGCCGAGAAGCACACGGCTACACCGTTCTTCTTCAGCCGCCCGAATGTGTTAGATGGTCGTCCGGGGCGTTCGCAGTTCTTCCCGAACAGTGCATTCCAGGTCCTCTTCGAAGGTGACCCGGACAACGACGGTGACAACGACAACCTTGTTTGGACGTTGGTAAGCTCCGAGACAACACGCACTGCGACTGTCAACGCCGATTCGCAGCCGTGTGAAGTGCCACTGGGCTTCGACCTTGGCGATGCGCTCGCGCAGCAAGGCCTCACCGAGCAAGAGGCTGACGCAGTCATCGCGCAGTGGATCCAAAAGGGTGAAGACCCGAGCAACCAGGAAGACCAAGACTTCGTGAACTATCGCAACTTCTTCCAGGGGCTGGTGAACCGCAGCTTCGAAGAGGCGAACGATGGTGACACCGAGACGAACTTCGTGGCGATTCCGGTTGGGTCTTCGGGGAACAACTATCAGGTGTTCCTATCTGCTGGTATCGACGAAAACATCGCTTCGTTGCCCTCGTTCCCTGCGCGCCTCGACAGCTTCGCGGCGGTAAGTGGCAGCTTCGCTGGCGACATGTGGATCGACAGCCAGGACGGTGAGATTATGTTGCCAGCGGGCACCCATCGGCTCCGTCCGACCGACAATAACTACCTGCTCGGCACATCGTTTGCCGGTCCTCTGGTTGGGGTGTCGTTTACATCATTCCTTGGTATCGAGGGCAGTTGTATCTTCGAACCAAATTCTGAGGGCGTCATCACTGCGCCTGTGGTTAACCCGGGCTTGTTCGACAATAGTGTTCCGATTTCTATCGAGAACAATCCGTACAACTGCTTCATTCCGGTCATCGAAGAAGGCCCGACCTGCAACGGTCAACCTGCGACCCTGTGGGTGGATGAAAACAACATTATCCAGGGTAACGGGCGCAATGTCGGCGAAGTCTACGAAGGGGTCCTCATCGGCACCGATGGCGACGACGTCATTCGCGGCACCGACGGCGAAGATGACATCCGTGGCCAGGAGGGCAACGACCTCATTTGTGGCCTCCTCGGCGATGACTCCATCCGCGGCGAAGAGGGGATGGATACGCTCCTCGGTGGTTCGACCGAATTGGCCGATGACCCGAGCGGTAACGACAGCATCAGTGGTGGCGACGACAACGACACCATTTTCGGTGGTGACGGTGATGACTCGTTACGCGGCAGCGACGGTGATGACACCATTTTCGGTGGTGATGGCGTGGACCGTGTTCGTGGCCAGGCTGGCAACGATACGCTCTATGGCGACGGTGGTGAGGACATCATCCGTGGTGAAGAGGGTAACGATACGATGTTCGGTGGCCCCGATAATGACCGTATGGACGGCAACGAGGGCAACGACATTATCAACGGCGAGGGTGGCGACGACGACATCCGCGGTAACGACGGCATGGATACCATCTATGGTGGGTCCGAGGCCAACCCGGTAACCGATACCGGCAACGACACCGTCCGTGGTGGCAACGATGACGACACGATCATCGGCGGTGATGGCGATGACAACCTGCGCGGTGAAGACGGCAACGACACCTTAATTGGTGGTTCCACAACCGATGCAACCGACCCGAGCGGTGAAGACACCCTTAGCGGTGGTGACGGCAACGACACCATGCACGGTGGTGACATGGATGACTTCCTGAACGGCGGCGATGGTGAAGATGATATGTTCGGGGGTACCGGCAACGATCGGATGCGCGGTGGCAACGACAACGACTTCATCGACGGCGACAGTGGCGATGACAACATGGCCGGTGGCGAAGGCAACGACCGCATGTTTGGCGAAGCCGGTGAAGACTCGATGGCCGGCAACGAAGGCAACGACCTGCTCAACGGCGGGGCCGATAACGACACCCTCATGGGTAATGAGGGCAATGACATGCTCTACGGTGGCCTGAAGGCCAATGCGGACTCTGGAACCGACACCGATACCGGCGACGATCGTCTGCGTGGCGGCGAAGGGGATGACGAACTCTTCGGTGGCGACGGTAACGACGACCTGAACGGCGAAGAGGGTGAACTCGACAAGCTGTTCGGTGGCCCAGGCGACGACATACTGCGCGATAGCAGCGGTGTGCTCGGTGCGCACGGTGGCCCAGGTGAAGACCGCATCAGCATTACGCTGCCCGATGGCTGGAACGGTAATGCAGACCGCTTCGACGGTAAGTTGTCGGGTGGCTTCGATGCTGACGATGTGCGCATTACGCTCGAAACGAGCATCGCGCTCTTCCTCAATATCACGGGCGACGAGCGCGACGATGTCGACCCGCGCAATGACCCCGGCGACGAACTTCGGATTGATGGTAATCCCTTCAACCCCGGCTCGGTATTCGAGAAGTTCGAATCTATCGATGACAACACCGGCACACTCTAGGATAATGTAGCAAGCAAACGGGGGCGGCGTCCTGCCTACCAGGGCGTCGCCCATCACCTTCAATAACTGTAGCCGATTATGCGGATGATCGAGCTGCTTGTGAGGTAATCACGTTAAAGAGGGGGCAGAGAGACTTGGGCATGTCCGTAGTGCTTTTGCTGTTTCATCATTACGATGCGCGTCGTGCACAGGGCATTTATCGTGTTTTGCGGGCGCGAGGCTACGACGCGCGTGGTGTCGAGGTCGAAAACGCAGCAGCACTACAACAACTCGAAAAGCCCGCCCTCGTATTGGCCCTCCTCAACCCAGATTCTGCGCGTCACGTGTCAGGTGCTCTCTCTCTGGCAAAGCAGAGCGGCCACAAGGTTATCCCTGTCGTCGTGCGCGCTTTCCCGACGAATCGCTCGTGGGACAAGCAAAATGTGGTCGACGTTGCCGATGGTAACCTTAGTCCGCTTCTCGATCGTGTCACCCTCGAAATTGATGGTCCACCCCCCCCAGCCTGGAAGGAAATACTCAGCTATCGCTGGGCGGCACGCACTGCCCTGGTGCTGCTGACGCTGGTGGTGGTGATGCTTGGGATCGTGTTGCGGGCGAGTTCGCTTCGTCCAAATGTTACGCGGATTGCGCTGGCAATCACCCAGGTGCCGACGGCAGCCAAGGAAGACACAGTACAGGCCGGTGATAAACCCGATGAGTCCGTCGAGCGGGTTAATCGTCTCTCGAACACCATCAGTGAACCGCCGGAAAGCAGTCCTCAGGGCATCGTCCCAGAAGCTATTGACGAGACCGAAGAAGCCGACCCCACGGAGGGCGCCTTCGATGATGAACTGCTATTCGCGGATTTTGTCGTCGCACCGTTCGAAGGGGTTGCCCCACTCACAGTCGAAATCGAAAATGTGTCTGAGGGCAACATCAGCGAATACCTGTGGGACTTCGATGGCGATGGTATCATCGACAGTACCGCCGCGAACCCCGGCGCGTATACTTACCCCCTTGCTGGGGAATTTGAGCTGTCGCTGACGATTGTTGGTGTTGATGGCGAAGAAGATTCTTTTACCGAGTATATTTTTGTCGAAAGTGGCGGTGAAGCCTTCGCGCTGGATTCTACACCACTAGCGGATGCGGCTCTTGCCGACGATGTCGATGTGTTCTTTGTTCTAGACCCGTTCTTTGGGACTGCGCCGCTTACTGTAACCTTCACCAACGAATCCGACGGAACGTTTACGAGCTACGCCTGGGATTTCGATGGCGATGGCGTCATCGACAGCACGGAAGAATATCCACAACCGTACACTTATACCCAGGCCGGCGATTACGATATCTCATTGACGGTGACTGATGAAAACGGCAACACGTTCACGGCCACCGACGCGATTATCGTCGATGCCTGGGATGGCGATGGCCCCGAGGCCTTCTTTAGTATTCAGCCAGATTTCGGTGTTGCGCCATTGGTCGTCTCGTTTCAGAACTTTTCCGCAGGCGACATCACAAGCTACGCGTGGGATTTCGATGGCGATGGTTCCATCGACAGCACGGAAGAAATACCCGAGTCGCATGTTTATCATGAACCCGGGGACTATCGCGTATCCCTGCGGGTATCCGGTCCAGATGGCATCAGCGAAGACACGTTAACAGTCACGGTGGACCCAGTCGATGCACCGTATGCGCTCTTCGAAGTGGTGCCAGACTTCGGCGTGGCACCGCTTACGGTGTTTTTCACCGATCTCTCCGAGGGCGACATCACAAGTTACGCGTGGGATTTCGATGGTGATGGCGTCGTCGATAGTCCCGACCCCGTACCGTTTCCGTTCACGTTCGAGGACCCCGGCGAGTACCCGGTGTCGCTTACGGTAACCGGGCCGGGCGGTACACACACCGATACGCTGACAGTCGTTGTTGACGGCGCCGAGGCACCCTACGCGGACTTCGACGTGAGCACCGATTTTGGTACGACCCCGCTAACGGTGACCTTCACGAATTTATCTGATGGAGAGATATCGGGCTATAGTTGGGATTTCGACGGGGACGGTGTTGTCGACAGTAACGCCCAAAATCCACCACCATACACCTATACCGTCGCTGGTGATTATCGCGTGTCCCTCTCTGTGGTGGGGCTGGGTGGCTCCGATAGTACCGATTACTATATCTCCGTAGTAGAACCTGAACTGCCACCACCTCCTCTGGCACTTGTACGTGTGAGTGATGATGAGGGCGTTGCGCCGTTCGAGGTGTCAGTGACGAATCGCTCCGTGGGGGTAATCACAAGCTTCGCCTGGGATTTCGATGGCGACGGTACCGTCGACAGCACAGACCGTGATCCAGCGCCGTTTACGTACACCACGCCAGGGAAATATAATCTCGAACTTGTTGCAGCCGGGCCAAGCGGCACCGACCGCACCATCACAACCGTTGATGTGCGTGAGCCGAGTGCTTTACAGGTGACCTTCGGAGCAGATGTGACCGTCGGTACCGTACCCTTCGAGGTGAGGTTTACCAACACGACCACCGACGCCTTTGCACGCTATGAGTGGGACTTCGATGGCGATGGCCTTGCCGACCTCACCGATACCGAAGTGCGAACGCGCACGTTCCGTTATACGACACCCGGCATCTACGACGCGACCCTTACCGGATTCGATGCCAGCGGAGAAGGATATAGCGACACGCTGCGAATCACCGCGCAAGGTGTGCCGGTTCTCACGGCGACCCTGGCCGATTCCCTGGTCGATGGAGATAGCAGCGGCGACCCCACATCCTACGACACACTCCAGTACACTGCTGTGATACGCAACACGGGCACCGCCGTTGCGCAGAATGTCGCCTACACTGCGACAATTCCTCAACATACTGCCTATTTGCCCGGCAGCACGGCCATCGATGGTGCACCTGTAAACGATAGGGTCGACGGCAGAGTCGCCCTGCCAGAGGTGTTGCTGCCAGGAGAATCGGTCACGGTGACATACAGCGTGACCATCCTGTTTCCGCTACCGCTTGCGGTAACACCACTTCAGGCGCGCGGGGCCGTTGAGGCGTCTGGCGTGGCGTCTGTGCTTACTACCGACCCTGATTTCCCGAATACGTCCTCGGCCACCCTTACGTCGGCACGGCGCACACTGCCAGCGTTACAAGCCACTCTCGTCGATTCGCTCGTCGACAACGACGCATCGGGTGGTCTCACTGCTGGCGACCGCATCGACTACGTGCTGACACTGACAAATAACGGGGATGGCCCTGCGTACGACGCGCAGTTTTTCATCACACCCCCGGCTTTTGCCAGCTTCGATGAGGCGTCGGCGCTTACCGATGGCGCTGCGGCTGCAGAGGTCGCGCCTGGGGTTGTCGGTTTGGGGCGCATCGATGCTGGCGCGCAACGTACGGCAGTCTTCTCGCTGACGGTGGATGGACCTATCCCGACGGATGTGACAGAAATCGTGGTGCAAGCGGCGATTATGGCGCGTGGCGATCTTGCGCTCTTCTCCGATGACCCGGCAACGCCTGCATTCGGTGATGCGACCGTCTTGGCGGTGCAGCTTGTCGTCCCCACACCGGAGACACTAACCCCGGTCGTTACCGAGGAGACGGTGACCCCGGTCTCCACCGAGCCGACCGAGCCGACCGAGACGCCAGTACCGTCGGAAACACCGGTCGACGAAACCGAAACACCCACTGCTGAAACCGAAACACCGATTACCGAAACCGAGACGCCAATCGGCGAGAATGAAACACCGACTGCTGAGACCGAGACACCCATCGTTGAAACGGAGACCGCCACGCCGGAGCCGTCATCGACGGATGTTAGTAGTGAAACGCCACCGCCCGACGACAGCGAAACACCGCCGATTGAAACCCCCACACCAGAAACGCTAACACCGGTCGACACGCCGGAGACGCAGACACCTCTCCCAACCGAGCCGAGCGAAACGCCGGTCACGGTAACGGCCCTACC
>CAYSVE010000291.1:0-7348 GCA_964434365.1 uncultured Anaerolineaceae bacterium
GGGTGCTGTATCGCTGGCTGCCCACCCAGTACGCGAGATTAACCTCTATCAGTGAAGCGGCCCCCAGCGCGAAAAGCAACGTCCACTTGCGGCTTGGACCGATAACCCCAACCAGCATGCCAAAGGGCAAGAGCACCCAACTTAGGCCAGTGCCGGGCCAATTGCGGCTGCCTGTGCGGGCCCACGCGCGCATCTCGTTGTCAAATGGTTCGAGTTGCCAGCCGAAAAGGTCCGCCGCCGTAAGCGTGAGATCGTAGCGGGCGTGTCGAATACCTCGTTCCAGGGTATGACCGTTGCGCCCGTGCTCTGGGCCGAACCCGACGCTGTCGTACTCCCACACGAGGGTATATAGGTTGAAGAATGGGTCGCGGACGGCGGCGTAGTTAAACGCTGGAACGACCGTCGCCAGCGCAAGCGCCGCAGCACTAAGCGCCAACAGCGGTCGAATCGTTTTTATGAACGCACCACGAAACAGCGCGGGGATCAATCGCAGGCCGCTGTAAATCACCAGCGGGAGGGCGATACCAGCGGCGGTGAGCTGCCGGTTGCCGAATAACAACCCCAGCGCGACCCCGGCAGCTAGCCCCCACACCAATGGGCGTTTTGTGCGGGGTTGTTCCAAGCGCCAGTAGGCATACAAAAACAAAACCGTGCACACCAGCGCCCAGGTGTGGCTCATCAGGCTGGCATTGAGGATGACCGCCATCGGCGATGCGCTCAGCAATAGCGCCGCGATGCCCCCCACATGCGGGTCGAACACATCCGCGCCCAGGCGATACGTCAGCGCGACCGCCAGCGCAGCCAGCCACGCATTGACAGCCCACGGTGCGCCTGCCAGCACACCCAATGCCAGTAGGGCAGGCCAGCCCGGCGGGTATTTTCCGAAGCGCCGCCCGTCGAAATCCACGACGAAGGGTTGCCAATAGGCGCGGCGCGGCTGGGGTGTTTCTACCGTGATTTGCCCACCAGCGAAGATTTTCGCCTGGTACAAATAGGCCACTTCATCCTCAAGATGGGGCAGGCGCTCGAACACGACTCGGTTGACGAATAGGCTCGCCCAGAAGGCAACCAACGCCAGCCCAACGACCACCCAACGCAATGTGATTCGCACTTGGCATCCTCTATACGGGTGCTATACTATTGCTTCGATTTCGACAGAAACCCATCCCACGCCTCCTTTTGCGAGGCGTGGTTAACTATAGGCAAGGACCGGTTCTCATGGAAGTCATTCTTCTAGCAGATGTATACAAACACGGGGTAGCCGGGGAAGTCGTGAGTGTCGCCAACGGCTTCGCACGTAACTACCTTATCCCGAAGGGCCTCGCAGTGCAAGCGACGTCCAGTGAACTGAAGCGCGCCCACAAACTGCGCGAGAAGGCCGCCGAGCGCCGCAAAGACTACGAGGAAATGCTCAACGACCTTGGTCGCAAAATCGATGGCACCGAGTTGATCTTCTTTCGTCGTGCGGCCAGCACGGGCAAGCTGTTCGGCTCCGTCACGACGATGGAAATCGCCGATTCGTTGATGGAAGAAACCGGCGTGGACATCAACCGCCGCCGCATCAGCCAGCAACCGTTGCGTGACGCAGGCACGCACGAAGTGCCGGTGCGCCTCGGCACCGACGTTTCGCCAGTGCTACAAATCACGATTGTGCCAGAAGATCAGCGCCAGGAATTCCTGAAGGCGCGCGAGGCAGCTGCCGCAGGCGAGCAAGATGCAGTGTACTTCGATGAGTACGGCAACGTGCTCGCGCCGGAAGTCGTCGAGGCGATGCAGGAGTTCGAAGAACAGCAGCCCGAAGGTGCTGCGCCGATCGCCGAAGTGGTGGTTGAAGCCGCGCCGCCTGCCGACGACGAGGACGATGTCCCGGCAGCGTCCGATTTTGTCGACGAAGACGACGAATAAACCCCGTCATGCTCCCGGGGTAGGGGGCAACTTGCTATGGACCACGCTGCGCTCGGTCGCTACCTGCGCGAAACGCGTGAGGCGCGCGAGCTAACGCTCGATGATGCGGAGCAGCGGCTTCGCATCCGCCGACGCACCCTCGAGGCGTTCGAAATGGGAGATTTCTCCCTACCCGACGCCTCGCCGGTTCAGGTGCGTGGGTTTATCCGCAATTACGCGCGCTTCCTCGGCCTCGATGCCGAGCGGATGGTGGCCTACTACGAAGAGGCGCGCCTTACCGCAGAAAACCCCACGCCATCGCGTCGTGCCCAACGCCGCAACAACCGCAAACAACAACAAGAAGAAAAGCACAGCACGGGCGAGTTGGTCGCTGCACGAAAAATCACGGATACGAATCCGTCGTTGCCGCCTGTTTCGCTTAGCGATCTGTACGAGCAGCGCGAACGTCGGCGTGTAAACCTGCTGAACCGCTCGGTTGTCGTGCTCGTGACGTTGGCCTCGCTCTCGGTGATCGGATTTGTGGTGTACCAGTTGGTGCAGGCCCCTACCGTTCCCGTAGACATCGAAATCCAGCCGGATATCCTCGCGGTGCTTTCGCCGACGATGACCGACACCGTCGTGGTGTCGCCCACACCGCAGGATTTACTGCCGACATCGCAACCACGCGTTGCGGCTGCCCAGGATTTCGACGGTCAAGGGGTGGTGGTAACCATCGAATTGCAGCAACGCACCTGGATTCGGGTGGAAGCAGACGGCGAAGAGCAGTTTGTGGGTGTCGCCCCGCCGGGGGCCGTCCTCGAAAGTGACGCCTTCGACGAAATTGCCGTGACGGCTAGCAATGCCGAGGCGCTCGTCGTCACGTATAACGGCGAGTTGCAACGTCTGTTCGGGAACCGTGGGCAGCGTGTAGACATCGTTTTCACGCCGGACGGTTTGAATGTGACCAGTGGGCCAAGCTTCGAGCCGACTGCGGCGGAGTCTCCGACGCCGATACCCACACCTGATCTCGATGTGGGGGCGCTCATCGAGGCGCAAACGCCCAGCGATACCCCGGGTCCCAGCCCAACGCCGAGCGATACGCCCACGCCGTCCGATACGCCGTCGATTACACCGACGCCGAGCAACACACCCACGCCGTCCGATACGCCGACAGCAACGCTCACACCGACGGTGACGAACACCCCGACCAACACGCCCACCGACGGCCCGACGCCGACACACACATTTACGCCGTCTGTTACGCCGTCGCCTACGCTGACGCTCACACCGACACGCACACTGACGCCAACTTTGACCGTCACGCCATCGCCGACACTCACGCCCAGCCCGACGGCCATATTGCCGCCACGCCTCACCCAGCCGAACCTGCCGCCTACCAAAGAGGGAGCATAATTATCGTATGAAGAACAAATATTATCTGTACAGTCTTGGCTGTTCGAAGAACACTGTCGACAGCGAGAGTATCGCGCAGTTGCTCAGCAACAATGGGATGCGCGGCACCGGCGACCCTACCGATGCCGAGGTGATGATCGTCAACACGTGTGGGTTCATTGGTAGCGCCAAACAGGAATCCATCGACGCACTGCGCGAACTCGTCGAGCTTCGGCAAGACGGCCAATATGTGATCGCCGCCGGGTGCCTGTCTCAGCGTTACGGGGCCGACCTTGTGCAGGAGGTGCCTGGCCTCGATGGCGTGATCGGCACGCGCCGGTGGATGGACACGTTCGACCTTGTGCAACGGCTACGTAAGCGCAAACACCCCGAGCCGCTCTATCACCTGCCCACCGATGCGCAAGTCGTGGGCCTCGATGAGCGCGGGGTGCTTCGTGCCAGTGTGGAAGGGGCCAGCGCGTACCTCAAAATTGCCGATGGCTGCCGCCGTCCGTGTGCCTTCTGCGCGATCCCGAAGATCAAAGGCACGGCGGTAAGCCGCCCCATCGAGTCTATCGTCGCGGAAGCGAAAAAATTGCAGAGTATGGGTGTGCAGGAGTTGCTGCTCATCGCACAGGATACGACCGACTATGGCTACGACCTCGGCTTGAAGGATGGCCTCGCGCACTTGTTGGATGCCATCGTCGAGGGCGCGCCAGGCATCCCGTGGATTCGTATCATGTACGCGTACCCCGGCTACGTGACCCCACGCTTGATGGAAACGATGGCGAAACACAAGCAGGTGCTCCCCTACCTCGATATGCCGCTGCAACACGGCCACCGCGAAACGCTCAAGCGGATGCGCCGCCCGGCAAAGGTCGAGTGGGTGTACGAAACAGTCGGCAAGCTCCGCGATATGCTGCCTGGCCTCTGTGTGCGCACGACATTCATCGTGGGCTACCCCGGTGAAACCGACGAGGAGTTCGAGACGCTGATGCAGTTTGCTCGCGACTTACAGTTCGACCGCGTCGGTGCCTTCCAGTACAGCTACGAAATCGGCACACCGAGCGCGACACTCCCCAACATGGTGCCCGATGACGTGAAGCAGGTGCGGTATAACGCCCTCATGGAGCAGCAGCAGGGCATCAGCCTGAAGATAAACCAGGGCTTTGTGGGCCAAACGCTCGATATTCTGGTGGAAGGCCACAGCGAAAGCGAGGATGGGGCGCGCATTAGCCTGGGGCGCAGCTACCGCGATGCCCCTGAAATCGATGGGTATGTGGTCGTTGACGGTGCGTTGCCGCCGGGCGAAATCGTGCCGGTGCGCATCACCGGCGCAACAACATACGACCTCATCGGTACGGTGGAAACAACCGGCGGGCAGGTAATCGAACCGGGGCGGGCTTACGGCGAAGGCATGATCGACCTGGACAGCATCGGTTGATGCGCCTGTGTTGGGCTGCGCTGGTGCTGGTGCTCGGTTTTGGGCGGGCCAGCGCACAAGAGGAACTGCACTACGTGCTTTTCGGCTGGGATGGCGGCGTGTATGCCCAGTCGATTTTCGGCGGCGACTTGCGTCTGTTGGGCACAGGCTCGCCGGACGCAACGACGCAATCGGTATTTCGGTTGGCCGATGCGCCAGTTGGTGATTTGCCAGCGGGCTACGGGTTCTACGGTGGCGTCATTGGCCCGGGTGGGCAATTCGCATACATCGTGATGCAGCCGGGCCGCTTCCTCGTGATGGATGCCAACGGCAGCACGCTGTTAGAGGGGACGCCGCCGTTCTTCGTGCCATTGGGCTTCCACGAGGGGAGCCTGTTACTGCTCGAAAGACACACGCTTAACCACCTGCACGGTCTCAGGGTGTGGACGCTCGCAAATGGTGCGTTGACCATGCACACGGTCGTCGAGGCGCTACCGCGTTTACACGGGCGGGCCGCGATCCTCCCAGATGGTAGCGGGGCATTCATCGGCTTCGATGTCGAGGGTAATGTCGGTTACACCTACGATTTTGCGACGGCGCGCGTATTTGCCTTCCAGGCGAATTTGCGCAGCCTCCCCGCTATCAATTCAGTCGTGGATCAGACGACTATCGTGACGTTAGGCGTTGTTCCAGAGACTATCGTGGACGCACTGATGCTCATCCCACCAGAACCCACCCCTGCTGTTGCGCCTTTTCTTCGAGTACCCCTCGCCGATGCGTTCAACCGCATAACCTGCTACCCCGACTCGGCATTTACGGCTGCAAATTTCGAGTATACGTGCCCCGGGTCAGCTACCCCGCGCATGTACGAGGGGCATCAAGGCACCGATTACGGCGGAGGTCCGCAGGGTTTACCATTGGACACCCCCGTTTCCCCTGCCGCGCCGGGCGTGGTGCTGGCAACCTTTGGCGAATGCATCGCTGGTGATTTGGGATGCGCCAACGCCTACGGGAACTACGTCGTGATGGAGCATATCGTGCTGGTGGGTGACGAGGCCCAGGCGTGGCACACAGGCTACACGCATCTCAGCGAGTCGCTGGTGGAACCGTTGACTGTCCTCAGTGACTTATCGCTACCGATTGGGCGCTCGGGCGAAACCGGGATCGGTGGGCCGCATCTGCACTTCGAGGTGCGCTCGCCGCATAACCAGCCCCGCTGGCGCGATCCCTGGGCAGAAAGGCTCTGGCTCACATCAATTTTGCAATAACTTAACACAATATTTCGTTTAGCTTAATCACATTGCGCTATCTTTCCATCACCGAGCAGTTCCACCTAAACCCGTGTGTCGCGCACCCGCGTAAACGCACATCATCGATAGCGCCGCCACAGGGCGCTATCGGTGTTTATAGGGTCAGTTGGACATGGATATTATGTATCGCCGTCGAATTAATGCCTGGGCGTTTTACGACTGGGCAAACTCAGCCTTCTTCACGACCGTCATTGCCGGTCTCATGCCCGTTTACTACAGCCAGGTAGCGGGGTCTACGCTCCCCTCAGCAGCCATCGCGACCCGCAACTGGAGCCTGAGCCTTAGCCTCGCGCTATTCATCGCTGCCGTGCTCGCGCCCATTTTGGGCACGATGAGCGATGTCGCCCGCAACAAAAAACAGCAAATGGCGGCTTTCGTTGTGATGGGTGTGATCGCAACCGCATTGTTGGTGTTCGTCAGCACGGGCGATTGGCTGTTGGCATCGGTGCTCATTGTGTTGGGGCGGGTGGGTGCTGCCGGGGCCAACGTCTTCTACGATGCGTTACTGCCCCACGTCGCCCGCCCCGAAGATCAGGACGCAGTTTCGACACGTGGCTATGCCCTCGGGTACCTTGGCGGCGGCATTTTGCTGGCAATCAACATATTGATGTTCACCTACATCGACGACAGCCTGTTCGAGTTCGCTGGCGTGCGGCTATCGTTTGTGAGTGTCGCGGTGTGGTGGGGGTTTTTCTCGCTGCCACTGTTCCTTCTCATCCCAGAACCGGACGCCGCAAAAGCGAAACTTAAACCCGGCGAAACGATCGTCGGCCTGAGCATCAAACGCTTGGGCGACACCTTCCGCGATTTACGCCAGTACAGCGAACTCTTCAAGTATCTCGTTGCTTTCCTCATCTACAACGATGGCATCGGCACGATTATCGGTGTAGCCGTCATCTACGGTGCCGAACTCGGCTTCGGGGCGACGGAATTAGTGCTGATGCTCTTGCTGGTGCAGTTCGTGGGGATTCCGTTCAGCTTTATCTTCGGCATGTTGCCCAGCCAGACTGCACCGCGCAGGCCAAGTTACCTCGCCTTTATTTTATGGAATGTGGTTTTGCTGCCTATTTTTGGTGTATGGGGGCGCACCACCTTCGGCGACACGACCAACTTGCCCCTGATTTTTGGCCTGGTGCTGTTGTCTCAGGCGATAGCCGCCGTGTTGGCCTTTTTCACACGGAAGCCTGCTGCTCAGGTCGCGGTTCTGTTCGATACCAAACGTAGTATTTTGCTTTCACTGGTGGTGTACGCGGCGATCGCCGTGTGGGGTTTCTTCCTGGAAACCACGATCGAATTCTGGTTCCTCGCGTGGATGGTGGGTGTGGTGCAGGGGGGCAGC
>CAYSVE010000292.1:0-7323 GCA_964434365.1 uncultured Anaerolineaceae bacterium
CGATATCGGTGGCGTCCAGGGCTGGTCGTGGAATTATTACCTGTTTATCGACGGCAACGAGTTTAACCCGAACATCGAAAACCCGTTCATCACCGCCCCCATCCCCGCCTCCCAAACCGACACCGTTGTGGTATCCGAGGCAATTCTTCGATTGCGCGAAGGGCCGTCGATCAACACGCGGCAAATCGGGCGTGTAGAGTGGGGCGCGTTGCTGCCGGTTGTGGGAAGATCAGGCAATGGGGTCTGGTATCAGGTTGTGTGGGAGGACACCGTCGGCTGGATATTGGCGGATTTCACGCGGGTCGTCGAGGGCGACCTCGACGGCATCCCCGTCACGAGCACCGACGTGATTCCACCCCCAGCCGAACCGCTCGAACCGTACGTCGACCCGAACATCCCCACCGAAGTGCCACTGCCGACCATCGTCGGGCCGGGTAGCTTCCCACAGGAATTCACGATTACGGTGACGACAGCGCCACCCGCGACAGTCGCCCCGCAGGTACCCCAGGTACAGGTTGACCCCGCAACCGGGTTCGAGATCGACCCGGTAACCGGCCTGCCGATCAACCCGGAGACGGGTAACCCGATTGCGGTGCAAGGGGAATAACCATGCAACTCACTACTGGTCCATGGGTGATGGCACAAACCTGGCACGATTTGCTGTTCGCCCACTGGCCCGTAGACCCTGCCGCACTTGGCGCGCTGATGCCCTTCGAACCGGAGACGTTCGAGGGGCAGGCGTGGGTGGCGGTGGTCCCCTTCCGCATGAGCGGGATTCGGCTGCGCGGGATGCCCGCTTTGCCGCTCACCCGCGCTTTTCTGGAGCTAAACGTGCGCACCTATGTGACCTTCGACGGCAAACCGGGGGTGTACTTCTTCAGCCTCGATGCGAACAATTTCCTCGCGGTCGAGGCGGCACGGCGCACGTTCCACCTCAACTACCTCAACGCCGATATGATGCTTTTCCACGAGGCGGAGTGTTTGCGATACGTCTCTCGGCGGATTGATCCACGTGGCGAGGCGGCCACGTTCGCCGGGACGTATGGCCCCACGGGCGACGTCTACCGAAGCGAGCCGGGCACGCTCGAAAACTGGCTGACTGAGCGCTATTACCTCTACAGCATCGACCCCGCCGGCCAGGTGTATCGTGGCGAAATCTTCCACGAGCCGTGGCCGCTGCAACCCGCCGAGGCGGATTTACGTATTAACGATGTGGCACAATCGCATGGCATTACCCTGCCTGCTGAACCGCCGTTGCTGCACTTCGCACGCCGCTTAGGGGTCATCGCCGGGGCGGTGCAGCGCATAGCGCCCTAGACAGATGGACAGTGTGTCAACATTGACATGCAGGTATACTTAAAGCGAGTTTAGGCGAGAAACAGGACAAAACCCACGATGCAACCCGGCGACACCGTAGGTCCATACGAAATCCTTGCGCAGCGGGGCACTGGCGGCATGGCGACCGTCTACCACGCCTACCATGCCCGCCTAGACCGCGATGTCGCCATCAAGGTGATGCACCCGAACTTCTTGCAGGATGACGACTTCCTCGCGCGCTTCGAACGCGAGGCACAAATCGTCGCCAAGCTGGAGCACCCCAACATCGTGCCTGTGTACGACTTCGCCGACCACGACGGCCAGCCTTACCTCGTGATGAAGTACATCGCAGGGCGCACCCTCAAGCAGGTGATGTTCAAACGGGCACTAACGCTCGGCGAGATATTGCGGATTGGCCGCGCAATCGCCGAGGCACTTAGCTACGCCCACACGCAAGGTGTGCTCCACCGCGATGTAAAGCCTGCGAACGTTATCCTGGATGAGAACGAAACGCCGTATCTAACCGACTTCGGCCTCGCGCGGCTCGTCAGCGGGGGCGATAGCTCGATGAGCCAGAATGCGATCATCGGCACGCCGAATTACGTCTCGCCAGAGCAGGCCGAGGGCAATACCCCCCTCACCGCCAGTACCGATGTTTACTCGCTGGGCGTGATGCTGTATGAAATGGTCGTCGGGCGGGTGCCCTTCCAAGGAGATACCCCCTACGCTGTCATCCACGACCACATTTACACCCCGGTCCCCGCGCCGAGCACCGTTAACCCCGAGGTGCCGCAAGCCGTCGAAGCCGTCCTGCTGAAGACACTCGCAAAAGCCCCTGGCGACCGGTACCCCTCGGCGACCGCGCTGATGGACGCCTTCGAGGCAGCGGTGGAGGGCAGCGGCCTGCGCGAACTCTCGGAGGACCGTAGCGGTGTTTTCACCGTGGATGCTGGGGAATCGGTGGAAGAGAAGCCCAAGCGCACCCCACTGGCCGATGAAGCCCCGGCTATCCCCGCGCCTAGCCCAGAGTTAAGCGGCATCCTGTTGCTGGAAAACGAAACCAGCCTCATCGGCCTCAGCGACGACGAAATCATCCGTCGCCGCTTGCGCAGTCGGCGTGAGGAACTCTTCGGTGTCATCATGCATGGGGCGGCCTACGCCGTCGTGAACATAGGCATGTTGGCAGGGTGGTTTTTCTCGTCGGAGGGGGGGTACCCGGGCTTTCTCATCACGACGTTTGGTTGGGGCGCCGGGCTGGCCGCACACGCTGTCTCCGTGATGACCGAACCCGCCCGCCGCATCGACCGGTTATACCGCTACTACGACGACGTGATGACGCGCGACCACGGGCCAGATTGGCGCATCATCGCGACGCGCGCCGCGAGACAAGAGGGCTGGCTGAGCGTGCAGGAGTGGTGGAAGGAAAGACGTGGGGCGTATATCCACAGTGCGGTGTACGTGCTCATCATCTCCATGCTGTGGAATATCTGGTTGGGCAACGGCTTCGAAGAGGGTTTCGACAGCCTGTGGCCGCTGTTCCCCACGCTGGGTTGGGGCCTGGGCCTTATCGGTCATTGGGCCGGGGTGCTCTTGGGTAGCAGGGTAGTCAGTGCTCGCGAGGACAGCGTACAGGCCGAACTCGACCGCGCGCGCTCGTTTACCTCTGTTGTGGAGAAGCCCAAGCACACTGCGGAACGCATCCGCTTGACGGAAGACGGCGAACTGACCGATAGCATGGCCGCCGAGGCCCAAACCGAACAACGCAATGCACGGTTTCGTTAGGAATTTGTGGACGTTGTGTGGAAATTCGGTGCGTTTGGAGCAAGCGTGTTAAGATTATGATGCAGGCAGCAGGATGAATGGCGATGACTTTTCAACAAGGCCAGCAAGTCGGCTCCTACATCATTAGCAATGCCATCGGCAGGGGCGGCATGGCGATGGTCTACCGGGCGCGCCACGCACGGCTCGACCGCACAGTAGCCATTAAGGTGTTGCACGCCAACTACGCCGACGACAACGACTTCCTCCGCCGCTTCCAACGCGAGGCCCAGGTCGTCAGCGATTTGGATCATCCGAACATCGTCATGCTCCACGACTACGACACCTTCGACGGCCAGCCCTACCTCGTGATGAAGTATGTGCAGGGCCGTACCCTGAAGGACATCATGGCCGAGCGCACCCTATCGCTCGACGAAATCGTGCGCTTGATGACCGACATCGCCGACGCCCTGACCTACGCCCACAAACATGGCGTGCTCCACCGCGATGTAAAACCCGGCAACATCATCGTCGAAGACGGCCCCAATAGCACACTCGGCACCCCCTACCTTACGGACTTCGGCCTTGCGCGGGTGGTACAACAGGGCGAAAGCACGATGAGCTTTGGCAAAATCGTCGGCACCCCCTACTACCTGTCACCGGAGCAGGGCAACGGCAAAGAGGATGTCGGCCCGGCTGCGGATGTGTATGCGCTGGGCGTGCTGCTGTACGAACTCGTCGTGGGCAAAGTGCCCTTCGACGGCAAGACGGCCCACGGCATCATCCACGACCACATTTACACCCCGCCGCCCAAACCGTCCCGCGTGAATTCGAATGTGCCGAGCGAAGTCGAGGCGGTGTTGCTGCGTGCCCTGCGCAAAAAACCAGCGGATCGGTATCAATCGCCCAATGCGCTGATGAAAGACTTCCGCGCTGCGGTGGACGGTAGCGGCTTCCGCTCGTTGGCCGCGTTACAAAGCGGCGCAGACCCATCGGCGTCGCAGTTGCGTGCCATGCTCGACGACGAATCCAAAGATGATGTCGACGACCTGCGCGAGTTGGTCAGCAAAGAAAAAGACCCGATCGCCATCGCCGCGCGTGACCTCGGCAAAACACTCGGCGACGTGGGACGCGCTGTGGGGCCGGTCGTCGCGCAGACGATCGAACAGGCGCAGAACGTCATTCAGGGTGTCATCAAAAACAAGGAAGACCAACCCTACCGCCCGCCCACCCTCGAAGAAACCGAGACGATCATTCGGCGGCGCGCGGGGCGTCGCTTGCGGGCGCGGCGTATTTTTACCGGGCACCTCACGGCGTTCGTCGTCATCAACGCTGGTTTGATGGTCGTGTGGGGTGGCATCAGCGATATTGCGGCGGCGGCCATCGCCGACGACACACGCAACGGTACCGAGCTGTTGCAAGCCGCCGATCAATTCTTTGCCACCCGCTCACTCGCTGGCATCGCCCCGGCCCTGTACGACGACCTCGTCGCGGTTGTGGCTGTGCAACAAAACTGGATCATACTGCTCACATTTTTGTGGGCCGGGGCATTGCTGTCTCACTGGTTTATATTGCGCAGTGGGTCGGTCCGTGCAGAGCAGCGCAAGCAAACGCTCATCGAGAACCAAATACGCAACACCCACGGTGATGAGTGGCAACACACCATCATGCAGAGCGACTACGAGCGCGTCAGCCGAAAGGTTGAGGGCCAATTCCGGCGACGGTTGGGCTTCTATGCGCACCTGGCGTGGTTCCTGGCGGTGAACATTGGCTTACTGGTAACGTGGTCACTCATCGGCGAAATCTTACAGGTCGTCGCTGCCGCCGATGGGACGCCGTTCCTCGCAGCCGTGGCGGAATTCCCCATGCCGCTCATCGTCACCGTTATCTGGTTGATCTTCCTGTTACCACACAGCTTCGCGACGATTACCGGCAACGTCGATGCGCTGGATCGCGAAATCGAGAAAGAACGCAGCGCCCTCACGCAACGCCCGGCCTCGCGCGACGAAAAGCGCAAGGCCAAGCAGGGGGGCCAACAGGGTGGTGTGCGCCTCAGCGAAGACGGCGAAATCACCGAGAGCTTTCTGGAAGAAATTAGCGGTGCCCCCCCCAAGCGTGCGCGCCACTAGGGCGTTAGCGCGATGATCTGCACTTCACCCTCATCGTAGATGACCTCACCAGCGTTCGGCGTCCAGCCTGCGGTGCCCTCGTCGATTTCGCGCTCGAACGGCCCGTAGACGACGTAATCGGCCAACTCTAGCAGCGCGCTTGCCTCATCTTCGGGGAGGGTATCGGCAAAAAACGCTTCGACCTCGTCGCGCTTTGCAACGCTATTGAGCGTCTCGGGTCCGTGGCCCACATACGGTGTCAGGTGTGTGCGCGCCGGGAGCATGTTGCCCGTCTCGAAACTGCCGAGCACCACCTCGCCGGGATCGCTGTTTTCGTGCAACCAGTTCAACGCTGCGACTTGCCCGTTGGACGCAAACACCGGTGTGATCGGCGTAAGGACCGTGAAGTAATGCCCGGCCACCACCAATAAAACCGACGGCGCTAGCATCAACCCGCCGCCGATCCACACGATGCGGCGCGCGACACCCGGCTCCAGACGATCACTCACCCACACGCGGATGCGCCCCAGCCCCATCGCCCCGAGAATTGCCAGCGGCATTACCACACCTTCGGCGAGCCGACGCTGCACGTTGATCGGCAGGTAGATGAGAATAGCCACGATAAGCACCCAGCCGAGCAATAGCATCGCGCGCTCGCGCGGGCGCGACCACACCCAGCGCAAACTAAAGGCCGCAAACACCAGCAGTGGGCCGAAGGCCAGCAACGTGTGCCACACCGGCGGCGTCGCTAATTGATTTTGGGCGCTCCACTGCGCGAAAACCGGGTTCGCCGCGAATACATACAGGTAGTATCCGAACAACGGCAGCGTAATCCCGGCGGCGATTACCGCGCGCCAGAACAAACCCCAGGGGAACTGCGGCCAGCCCTTGGCCCAACGAGCCAGGCCCCATGCTCCCAACACCGCGTAGATCACTGCGAGGTAGAACGGCACCGCCAACCCGGTAATGATCCACAGCAGGCCAGCTAGCACGGCTAGCGGTCGCCGCTCGTCGGAGGCGATGACCAGCAGCAACCCACCCAGCATCGCTGCGCGGGCGAGTGCGAGGTGCGGCAACCCGAACAAAATCAGCAGTGTGAACCACTCTGGGATGAATACCTCCGGCGGCAAGCCACCGACGAATAGCACCGCCCAGCCCAGCCCACCACCGAAAACAGCCAGCAACAACGCGCCGAGGCGCGTAATCGGTGTCGCGATAAACGCCGCGATGAAGCGGTACATCACGAAGATGAGCACCACCCCGAAGACCACCCGCAGCACGTGGAAGGTCGTCAGCAAGGCCTCGTATAGGCCGGTGCCCTCAACGCCGAATAGCTGCCCCACGACCCAACCCGGCACGATGTACGGCAAAAAGATCAGCGGCGCGCCGTCGTGGGGTTCGGTGGTGTACAACAACCGGAACAACCACTCGTTGTTCGCGCCGAGCCGCATCTTCGCGATGTAGCTGTGGCCGTCTTCGACGCCGGTAATAAAGCCGCTGAACGTCCACACGTCGCCAGCCGTGGCCCCACCGAGAAAATACGGCAGCGTGGTGAGTACGGCCATCCCGAGGGCCAGCCATGCCACCCACCGCCACTCCCTAAAGCTAACTAAGCCGCGACCTTGGACTTGGCCCGACGATTGCGGAAGCTGCGAATCCATACGCGTCCCCAGTACCCCAGCAAGGTGATGTTAAGGATAAGCTCGAAAATTGAGAACTGCTGCCCGTAGTAATCGGGGTGCCAGTAGCTAAGGGGGCTGTTGAAGCGTAACCCCCAGTTGAACGGGAACAACAGCAGCGGGCCGTCGTTGTGGTGAGTGGGGATGTCGAGCGCAGTGTGCATCGCATTGCTTACCCCAAACCAGAACAAAAAGCGCCCCCAGCGGCTCCCCTTTCGCAGGCCGAAGTACCAGCCCAGCGCAATCCAGAGTGTAATCATCGGCGGGGAGTGAAACAAGCTGTGGCCGATAATCCACACGGGGTCGGTGAAGTATAGGTTATCGTATGCTTCGCCGAAGTTGATGCCGCCCTGGTTGAACATCCCGTTTTGGGCGAAGAAGATAAACGTGAGGATGGTCAACGGAACATCCGGCGCGAGCGAGCCGAGGATCATCGCGGGCATGTCGACGTCGAAACCCCG
>CAYSVE010000293.1:0-7311 GCA_964434365.1 uncultured Anaerolineaceae bacterium
CATCCACTGGGAGCGCACCGCCAACGCCATGCACGAGGTCGATGTATTCGAAATCGCGAGCAAACAGGCCGCCGTCAATGCGGTCGCCGCGCGGGTGCAGGCCACCCCCGCCGGTGGCTGGGTCATCGGGGCCGGGTGGACGCAAGACCTTTGGGCGGGGCGCACGTTCCCCACCGCGACGGACCTCGACGCGGTCGCGCCGGATAACCCGGTGTTCCTCGTCGCGAAGAGCGTCCACGCGGCGTGGGCCAACAGTGTCGCACTCCGCATGGCCGGCATCGATGCAGACACGGACGACCCGCCTGGCGGCGAGATTCTGCGTGGTGCCGATGGTGTGGCGACTGGCATTCTGCTCGAAAAACCGGCGATGGACCTTGTCGCGCAGCACATCCCAACACTGAGTGTGGACCAAACCGCCGACCGGATGCGTGTCGCGCAGCAGCGCGCGCTGGCGAGCGGCCTCACCGGCCTGCACGACTTCGATGACCCATCGTGCCTTGCTGCGCTGCAACGCCTCCGCGAGCGCGGCGACCTCGCGCTGCGCGTGGTGAAGAACATCAATCACCCCTTTCTCGAAGCCGCCCTGGAAAACGGCCTACGCTGGGGCTTCGGCGATGCGTGGTTGCGCGTCGGTGGGTTGAAGATGTTCGCGGATGGGGCGCTCGGGCCGCGCACGGCCTACATGCTGGAACCCTACGAAAACGAGCCGGACAACGTCGGGATTGTGGTACTCAGCAAGGACGAAATGGCGTGGCGTGTGGCTGTTGCCACTAAAGCCGGGCTACCCTCGACCATCCACGCCATCGGTGACCGCGCGGTGCGCGACGTGCTGGACGTGTTCGCCGAAGCGCGCGCCCTCGAGGCGGACCTTGGCATTTCACCGGCGGAGCGCCGCCACCGCGTCGAGCACATTCAGGTCATTCACCCGGCGGACGTGCCGCGCGTAGCCGAACTCGGCCTTATCGCGTCGATGCAGCCGATCCATGCCACGTCAGATTACGCGGTGGCCGATGCCTACTGGGGCGACCGCGCCACCCTGAGTTACAATGCGCGCGTGCAGATCGACCAGGGCGTGCCGGTAGCCTTCGGGTCGGATTCGCCCGTGGAGCCGTTCGACCCGCTGCTGGGCATCTATGCGGCGGTGACGCGTCGGCACGCGAGTGGCGCGCCCGGCCCTGCCGGTTGGCGGCCCGATGCCAAGCTCACAGTCGATGAGGCACTGCGCGGCTATACGATCGGTCCGGCTTACGCCGCCGGGACGGAGCAAGTGCAGGGGCAACTCGCACCCGGGTTCCTCGCGGATCTCGTGCTGCTCGATGCGGACCCGTATGCTGCCGACCCCAACGCCCTGAAGGACATCGCCGTTGTCTCGACGATGGTCGGCGGGGTATGGCGCTACGGCGCATTCGCCGAGTCGTAAACTGCGCGTTTAAACGATTGCAAACCAACCAACGAGGAGATAGATACCCAATGGCAGACCGCAAAGGGATGATGGTAGGTCCGAAAGAACACGAAGTCGTCGGGCCAATGCTCAACGTCGGCGATGCCGCGCCAGACTTTAACCTGATCGCAAATGACATGAACACCGTCAAGTCGCTTGGCGACTACGCTGGCCGCGTGAAGATCATCAGTTGCGTGCCCTCGCTCGATACCGGGGTGTGTGCCGCGCAGACACGCCGCTTCAACGAGGAAGCCGACAAGCTCGGCAAGGATGTGGTCGTGCTCACCGTGAGTGCCGATCTGCCCTTTGCCCAAAGGCGTTGGTGTGGCCAGGAGGGGGTGGAGCGTACCGAAACGCTTTCGGCGCATCGCGATATGGACGGCTTCGCGAGGGCCTACGGCGTCTACGATACCGACTGGCGTGTCGTGCAGCGCGCTGCGTTCGTCGTCGACAAGGACAACAAGATTCAGTACGTCGAGTATGTGCCGGTCATCGGCGATGATGTGCACTTCGACGACATCCTCGAAAAAGCCAAGTCGCTCATCTAGCACTCGCTGGCCCCCATCGATTTCGGTGGTGGGGGCCGTGAATCTGGTTACTCATGCTCCACACGCAAAGGCTCAGGCAAGGCACATTCGCCGCCCTTATTCTGCTTCCGTTGCTGTTTGTGCTCAGCCGCTACTACCCCCTCGGCATCGATTGGTCGTTTACGTACCATCAAGCCGCCGAAAACTGGCGCGACCCCTTCGTCATCCACACCTTTACGAACCCGCCGTGGGTGCTGGTCCTGGTCCCTCACGCGTGGTTGCCGGTGCAGTGGGGCAATGCGATCAACCTGCTGTTGAACGTCACCCTGCTGATGATCATTATTCGGCGCTACCGGGGGGGCTGGCAAACGATGTTGCTGGTGTTCACGTCCGCGCCATTCTTCGACCTCATGCGCACCAACAACGTCGACTGGATTCCGCTGCTGGCGCTATTGCTGCCGCCGATGTGGGGCCTGCCGGTGCTCGTCATCAAGCCGCACTCGCTCGGTGCAATTGCACTCATCTGGTGGAAGCGCGAGCGCTTCGGCGTGCGAATGCTGCTGCCTACCATCGTGATTGGGCTGGTGTCGTTGGCGATTTGGGGGCTGTGGCCCTTGCAAGGTGGCCTGCCAGAGAACGTCTCGTGGAACTTCGCGCCGTTTCCGTTTTTTGTGCCGGTGGGGGTGTATATGCTTTACCGCGCCTACCAGGACGACAACGAAGTGCTCGCAGCCGCATCGACGCCCCTGCTGACGCCCTACATCGCGCCCTACAGCGTGACGGCGGTGCTGGCGCTTGCGGGCAGCCGCTACCGTCGCGAGGCGTTCATTGTGTGGGCGGCATTCTGGGTTTATTTTATTATTCAAGCGCGTACGCTCGATTTTTAGGAGGGTTATCCAATGACGGATATTCGTTTACAACGGCTGGCCGATGTGCTGGTCAATTACTCTACCGAGGTGAAACCGGGGCAGTGGGTCGGCATTTTGGGCGATGTACAGGCGTTACCCGCCCTGCGCGAGGTGTACATGGCCGTGCTGAAGGCCGGGGCGCACCCCTCAGTGATGCTCAGTGACGAGTGGATGGGCCGCCACATGCTGCGCGAGGGCAACGACGCCCAACTGGAATGGCTAGACCCCGCGATGAGCGCTTACATCGAAAAAGGTGATGTGTACATCCGGGTGGGCAGCAGTACCAACACCCGCGCCATGAGCAATATCTCGGCGGCGCGTGTGCAGCAGATGCGTAAGGCCCGTGGCGGCTGGCTCGATACCCGCCTGGACCGCTCGGCACGCGGCGAGTTCAACTGGGTGGGGACGTGGTACCCCACGCAGGCCAGCGCCCAAGAGGCCAATATGAGCCTGGAAGAGTACGAGGATTTTGTCTATAGCGCGACCTTCTGCAACCTCGAAGACCCGGTCGCCGAGTGGAACAAGCTAAGCGCCATGCAGCAGGAAAAGGTCGATTGGCTGGCGGGCAAAAAGCACGTGAAGCTGCAAGGTCCCAACGTCGACCTGGAGCTTTCCGTCGAGGGGCGTACCTTCATCAACAGTGATGGTAAGCGCAACATGCCCAGCGGTGAAATTTTCACCGGCCCCGTGGAAGAATCGGTGAATGGGTGGGTGCGTTACACTTACCCGACCGTGGTCGGTGGGCGCGTCGTGAGTGGCATCGAACTCAAGTTCGTCGATGGGCGCGTGGAGGAAGCCACCGCCGAGCAAAACGAGGACCTGCTGCACGCCCAACTCGATACCGACCCCGGCGCGCGCTACCTCGGCGAGTTCGCCATCGGCACCAACTTCGGCATCGACCGCTTCACGGGCAACATCCTGTTCGATGAGAAAATCGGCGGCACCTTCCACGCTGCGATTGGCCGCAGCTACAAGGAGACCGGTGGCAAAAACGAGAGCGCCGTCCACTGGGATATGATCTGCGATATGCGCACCGACAGCACCATTCACGTCGATGGCGAGTTGTTCTATGAGGACGGCGGTTTTGCCAACTAGCAGCAGTGTGTTGGAAGAACACCTACCGGGAACGTGGGCACTTACGTTCGTCGATGCGCCGGAGAGTGCCACGGGCTACGGCGAGTACACCTTCAAGCTGGCGGGCACCTTCAACGCGGAGGTCGCTAGCTACGAGGGTCGCGAGGTTCGGCACGGCTACTGGCAGGTCACCGAGGAGAACACGCTACGGCTCGATGCGATGGGCATTTCGCCCACGTGCGGCTGCCTCGCCGATGGCCTGAGTTACAACTACACCGTGGAACTCGAACGCGTGGGGCCGTTTCGGTTTAGTGGGGTGCTGCACGGTGAGGACAAACCCATCCGCGCGGTGTTCGTGCGGATAGGCTAGCTACCCCGCCTGCCACCAGGGGACTAAGGTGCTTCGCCCTCGGCAGGTGGTGCGAACACCCGCGACGCAATCGCGCGCCAGATCAACCCCACCACGATCAACACCATCGCAGCGACCCACAGGTTGAAGTTAACGACAAACGACAACCCCAAACCCGCGACCAGCCCGGCCCAACTCACCCAGCGTGGGAACAGCCGTTCCTCGTCGCCCAGTTGCAGCGCGGAGGCATTCGTTATCGCGTAGTAGATGAGCACCGTCACCGCGCTGAAGCGCCACGTGGTGCCCACATCGCCCGTGAGCGCTAGCCCGCCGATAACCACACCCATCACGATGACGGCGACGGTCGGTGTGGTGCCCTCGGCGTTGAGGTTGGCCGTTTGCGGGGGCATATCGCCCCGCCGGCCCATTGCCAGCAGCACACGGCTGAGGCCCAGCACCAAATTCAGCAGCACGCCCAACATCGCTATGATCGCCCCAACCGCCACGACCCGGCTCACCCACGGCGCAGCGAACATCTGCGCGGCGATTTCCAGCGGTGCAGCGTCCCCCTGGGCAGCATCCGCTAGCACATCCACGCCTGCCGCGCCGATACCCACCACCGCCACGATGATATACAGCGTCCCGACTGTCACCAGCGCGGCGATAATTGCCCGTGGAATCGTCTTGCGTGGCTCGCGCACTTCTTCGCCCATCGTCGCGATGCGTCCATAGCCCGTGTAGGCCACGAACATCAACGCCGTGGCCGTCAGCAGGTTGCTCGGCCCGTTGGCGATGAACGGCGCGAAGTTCGACGCATCGAAGGCGGGCAGGCCAGTCACGACGAACAGCGCGAGTGTCGCCAGTGTGATCGTCACGATGATGATGTTCGTCACATTGCTGCGGCGGATGCCCGTATACACGATCGCCGTAATCACGATCACGGCCAGCAGCGCCAGTGGTACCAGCCAGCGGCCCGGCTCGGCAACGCCGAAGGCGTTGAGCACATACCCCGCGAAACCCAGCGCCGCCGTCGCTGCCGAGGCGCTTTTCGCGCTTAAAAACATCCACCCGGCGGTGAAGCCGATCCACGGGTTAAGGTATCGATAGCCGTACTCGTAGGTGCCGCCACTCACCGGATGATTCGCGGCAAGCTGGGCGCTGCTAAGCCCGTTGAAGGTCGCGACGGCGGCGGCCAGCGCCAGCGCAATCACAACCGACGGGCCGGTCACCCCTGCGGCGATACCGATGCTCACAAACACGCCCGTGCCGACGATGCTGCCGAGGCCCATCATCACTGCGCCGAAGACGCCCAGTTCTCGTTGAAGTTGTGCCATATGGGTGGGTTCCCCCTGCTGTTTGCCGCGCCGATGATACCGCGCTTGCAGGGGGAGTGGGGTTAACCCTCGGTGAGGGCTGCTGCTAGGCGAGTTCGGCCTCGGTGACGCCGCGCTCTAGCATAATGGCGCGCAGTTCCATGATCTGGTCGCGCAGCAGGGCAGCCTTCTCGAATTCGAGGGCCTTGGCGGCGTGCTGCATTTCCGCTTCCAGGTCTTTGATCATGCGACTGAGGTCCTTGCGGCTAAGTTGGTCTGGACGCGGCGCGACGACGGCTTCGGCGGCAGCAGCCTCCTGCTCCCGTTCGCTCATCATGGCCTTCACGCGTTCGGTGATGTCCTTCACTTCCTTGACAATGGCCTGTGGCGTGATGCCATGCTTCTGGTTGTGGGCGTGTTGCACCGCACGCCGCCGCTCGGTTTCCTCGATGGCGGCCTTCATCGCGGGGGAGTGCGCGTTTGCATACATAATCACCGTGCCCTCGACGTGACGTGCGGCGCGGCCTATCGTTTGGATGAGGGCCTGTTCACTGCGCAGGAAACCGGCTTTGTCGGCATCGAGGATGGCGACAAGCGACACTTCTGGCAGGTCGATGCCCTCGCGCAGCAGGTTGATGCCCACAACCACATCGTACACGCCCAGGCGCAAATCGCGGAGGATTTCCACGCGCTCTAGCGTGTCGATTTCGGCGTGGAGGTATTGCGCCTTGATGCCCAACTCGTTGAGGTACCCGGCGAGTTCCTCGCTCATGCGTTGGGTCAGCGTCGTGATGATCGCGCGCTGTTTGTTCTTCACACGGGCGGCCACTTCCTGTATCAGGTTATCGATCTGGCCTTCCACTGGGCGCACATCGATAACCGGGTCCAAAATGCCAGTCGGACGGATGATCTGCTGCACTGTTTTGGTGCTCATCTCGCCTTCGAACGGCCCCGGGGTCGCCGAAGTGTAGACGGTTTGGTTCAGCCGATCCTGAAATTCCTCGAATTGCAGCGGGCGATTGTCCAGCGCCGAGGGCAGCCGGAACCCGTGCTCCACGAGAACCTGCTTGCGGGCGCGGTCGCCGTTGTACATCCCGCGCACCTGCGGAATGGTCATGTGGCTCTCGTCGATGATGAGCAGGAAGTCATCTGGGAAGTAGTCCAGCAGCGTCCACGGCGGGCTGCCCGGCGGGCGCAGGTCCATGTGGCGGCTGTAGTTTTCGATGCCGCTGGCGTAGCCCACCTCGCGCAGCATTTCCAGGTCGTAGTTGGTGCGCTGTTCCAGGCGTTGCGCTTCGAGCAGGCGGCCCTGGTCGCGCATCATCTTCAGTTGCTCCGCAAGTTCCTTTTCGACGTTGGTGAGGGCTTGCCGCATCCGGTCGTCGTCGGCGATGAACTGTTTGGCCGGGAAGACCGTGATCTTGTCGTGTTCTTCGATGACCTCGCCCGTCAGCGTGTCGAACTCGGTAATGCGCTCGATTTCGTCGCCGAAAAGCTCGATGCGGTACGCGATTTCGGCATACGCGGGGTACACCTCCAGCACATCGCCGCGCGCCCGGAAGGTGCCCCGGCGCAGTTCCATGTCGTTGCGGCTGTATTGCAGGTGCACCAGCTTGCGCAGGATGTAGTCGCGTCGGATTTCCTGCCCTAACGATAAATCGATAGTGGCTTTCTTCCACGCGTTAGGGTCACCGATACC
>CAYSVE010000294.1:0-7272 GCA_964434365.1 uncultured Anaerolineaceae bacterium
GTAATCGGCGGGTCGCTGGGTGGTGTTTCTACCGAGATTTTGTTGATAGTTTGGCCGGTGTACTCTTCGATGACTTCGACGAATTCCCTCAGCGAAATGGGGCTGCCAAAGCCCAGGTTCATCACTTCGTAGCCGAGGGGCTTGTGCAGCGCCGCGACCACCCCATCCACCGTGTCGTCGATGTACGTCCAGTCGCGGTGAATATCGCCCCCGTTAAACAGGCGCATCTGCTCGCCGCTGAAGGCCGCTTGCATCAGGCGGAGGGGCATCATATCGGGGCGGCCTGCCGGGCCATATACATTGAAGAACCGCAGCACGTTGACATTTAGCCCGAACAGGTGATTGTATGTGTGCGCGAGGATTTCGGCGGCGCGCTTGCTGGCCGGGTAGGAGGCTAAGGGTCTATCGGCGGCATCGGTTTCGATGAAGGGCAGGGTTTCGGTTTTACCATACACCGACGAGGTGGAGGCGAGCACGAACTGCTGCACATCGTGCCGCCGCGAGGCCTCCAACAAATACATCGAGCCGGTCACATTCACCGCCATGTACAGTGGCGTTTGCTCCACACTGGCACGAACCCCCGCCATCGCGGCCAGGTGCGCCACATGGGTAATGGGCTGTTTGGTGAAGAGGCTGTCGACCGTTTCGACGTTGCGGATGTCTCCTTCGACCATTTGGAAAGCTGGGTATTGGCGTAACCGTTCGACATTCTTCCGCTTGATTGCCGGGCTGTAGTAGTCGTTGATGTTGTCGATGACAACGACTTGCTCGCCCTCGCGCAAAAGATGCTCTGCTACGTGGCTGCCAATGAACCCGGCCCCGCCGGTAATTAGGTATGCCATTACGTCTCCTAAACTTTGAACACATCCGCTACGAAGAGCGCATTATAGGCGCTGCACATCGGGTTCTTCCACCTTGAAGTTGGGGGCGTCTTCTACGGTGAGCACCGCTTGGTGGACGGTTTTAAAGAAACGCTCGGCACCCACCCGCTCGACGAAGCACACATGCACCAGGCTGGAAAACGTGCGGTCCTTGAGTTCTGCAAAGCACACGTAAATGTCGATGGACGCAAACTCCAGCACCATATCCTCCAGGGTTTGTAGCGCGCTGGAATCGATACGATTGATCGACTCGAAGGATAAGACCAGCGTGTTGGCTTCTGGTCGTTTGGCGATGCGCTGCCGCATCACGTCTTCGAGGTATTGAATATTGGCGAAGTAGAGGCTTTCGTCCATGCGTAGGATGATGATATGCGGGACGATGCGCACATCGTGGCGGCTGGCATCGCGGTAGATGTTGGTATCGCCCACCTGCCCTAACGTGACGATGTTCGGGCGGCTGGTGCGCCACAGGTGTAACAACGAGGACACCACCAACCCGGTCGCGATGCCGACCCCGATGTTGACCATCAACACCACCAAAAAGGTGATTACCAGGATGATGGCCTCGGCTCGGCTGTAGCGCCACAATTGGCGCGGGGTTTTGGCATCTAACAAGTTGATGACGGACACGAGGATGATAGCTGCGAGGGCTGCGCGCGGCACAAAAACGAAGGCCTCGGTGAAGTACATCACCACCCCGGCGACGATGATCGCCGCGATAACTGAGGATAGCCCGGTTCGTGCGCCCGCCGCGTGGTTCACTGCGGAGCGGCTGATGGAGGTGGTGGTGGCATACCCCCCGCTGAACGCTGCGGCTATGTTCGCCAGCCCCATCGCGAATAGCTCCTGGTTGGCGTCTACCTGTTGGCGTTGCCTGCTGGCGAGGGTCTTCGCGGTGGAAATGCCCTCCATGAACCCCACAAACGCGATCGACACGGCCCCTAACAGCAACGTAGGGGCGTACTCGGCGGCAAGGCCGGGCACCTGCAACGCCGGGAAGCCCGCCGGAATATCCCCGACGATAGCGACATCGGTATGGAGGCCCAACCCGCGCACCGCCAGCGTGCTGAGCACGATTACGGCGAGGGGTCCGCTGCGGGTGATGTAAAACACGAGCATCGGGCGGCGTGCCAGCCGGTGACGCCGCAGTTGCTGCGGTAAGCCGTGCCGAAAGTACAACAGCAGGGCAATGCTCGCCACGCTGAGCAACACCGTGGGCATATTGACATCTGCAATGTTGATGATGGGCAGGAAAATGAGCAGAAAGGGTGAATCGGTACGGGGGATGGAGACGCCCAGCAAGTGCTGCCACTGGCTCGCGGTGATGATGATAGCGGCGGCATTCATGTAACCAGCGATGACTGGCCTGCTGAGGAAGTTCACGGTCCAGCCCAGCCGCAGCACCCCACCGACCAGATACAAAAGGCCGACCTGTAGCGCGAGCGTCGCAGCGAGCGCGACATATTGGGGTGTGCCCGGCGGTGCAATAAGCTGTAGCGACCCGAGCACCAGCACCGAGGTAATCGCCGTCGGCCCCATCGTTAGCACAGGGCTAGTGCCCAGCAAACCGTAGATGAGCACTGGCAGGATGCCCGTATACAACCCGACGATGGGGGGTAACCCCGCCAGCAACGCATAGGCCATCCCCTGGGGTACGAGCATCGACGCCACGGTGACCCCAGCAACCAAATCGCCGGGGAAATCGTGGCGTCGATAGGCGGGCAACCAACTCAGGAAGGGAAAGTAGCGTGAGAGCATAGATTTGCCAGTCTCGACATCGCTCACATTGTGAGCAGTGTAGCACAGGCAAATTGCGCGTACTACGCTACAACAAGCACCCGCGCGACGACCGCATCCGTCAGGGCATCGCAGTTGGCCACCGCGACCGACAGCTTGTGGCCATCGACATAGGCCACCGCCCGGCTGGTGAGGGTCGTTCCGTCGGTCGCGTTCTCCTGCACACGTGGGTAGAGCGTGGTATCGGTGTTCCCGGCGGGCAAATCCAGGATGGTCTGGTTAAGCCCCTCCCCCACCATGAGTTGTACTGTCGTGGTGGCAGGCGCACTTGCGTTGTAGTCCATCTTCACCGCGTATACGAACCCTCGCACGGGGGTCGCTGTTTCGGCGGTGCCGCTGGCCGACCCGCTGCCGCCGGTCGTGTTCACTTGAATTGTGTATTCTGGCATGGGTGTATCTCCTGTTTGTTTTGAATGGGTTGTACTCAGGTCGCTTTGGGGCGGGCGCGCAGCCACAAAACGAGGGCGGCTACGATTTGTCGTCGGGGCAGGCCCGCGCGCACGATGTCGTCTACCCGCGCATTCGGGATGCCGAGGTTCCGCAGTTGCAGCGCCAAAACAGCGCGCGTGGCCAAATCTGGCGATAGATCGGGACGGCGTGTGGCGAGGTCGGCGCGTTCGGCTGGGGTCAGGGGTCGGCGAGCCATTACAGGTCCTCCACAGTCAAGGGGGTAAGGCCCCCGTCGAGCATATCGGCGAGGGTTTCTTCGTCTACAACCGCCTCGATGACCAACAGGTTGGGTGACGGCTGGATGTTCTCGACGGGCTGGCCGGTTGCGTCTGTCCAGGCCATGGGGTACGTGTCGGCGATTACCGCGCGATTGGGGTCTGCGTCGGAGCCATTGCCGGTCCAACTGGTGGTGATGGTGATCTTGTACATGGGCTACCCTGAAATACTCAAGTTCGTGTACACCGCACCGTTGAGGCTGCCAACCTGACCGTCTTCGCTGTTTGCATAGCGCGTTGCGTTTGTGTATGGCGGGAAGGCGTCCACACCGTTAATTTGCACGGCGATGGTCGTGCCGCTAAGGGCGATAGTAATCACGTCCCCGTCGCTCAGTGAGCTAGTTTGGCCTCTGTCTGTATTACTGGCGTTGAATCGCTCTTGCAGCGTAAATGTGTCGTTGCTCGTTCGATTGACCAGTTGCCAGCAATTATCGGAATCGCTGGAATCGGGCATTCGAAACCGGATTTGCGATAAAGCAGAGGTGTTTGCTGTATCCACCGTGTACTGAATGGTGCAATCTGCCGGGTGCGTAAACTCGAATGACTCTGGCAGTGGGCCAGGCCAGAACTGCCCGCTGCCGTTGGCGGCAGCGAATTGCAGTAGAAATCGTGTTGGCCGCATAAAAACCTTTCGCTCGTATGGTGTACATTGTGCCTATGGTGGCAGGTTTTAGGGGCCAGGTGGTGAGCATGCGCCCGGGCATCTGCCCAATGTGGGCGGGCTTGGCTACAATGCAGCCCATGAAACGTACTTTAGCCTACTTGTTCGAGGGCCTGCGAGTTCAACTCGGGGCGGGGGCGGCGAATCTCGCACTCGTCGTCGATGTCGTGTTGATCCTCTACTTCGTCACAGGGCAACGCTTCCTGGTTATCACGGCAATTAGCGACTTTATTCACCTGTTGCTTATTGCGAACCTGCTTGTGCTGCCGTTCGTCGCGCTGTCGCGCTACCGGCTGGTGTGGGCCGCGTGGTTTTTGCCAGGGCTGTTGGCACTCGGGGTGTGGTATGGCCCTCACTTCCTGCCGAAGTTCCCACCTGCCCCACCAGACGACACCCTTTCCGTCATCGCCTATAACAGCAGCGGTGTGGGCTTGGAAGCGGGCAGCGCAGGGCTGGATGGGGCCAGAGAGGTGTATGGTGCCTTCGAGGCGGAGGCGGATATTGTGGGTGTGCAGGAGTTTGCCAATCATCGGCTGCTGGCGCTGGAGACGTTGTACCCGCACATCGTCGAGGCGCACGGGCTGGCAATTTTGAGCCGGCTGCCGATCGAGGAGAGCCAGATTTTGTACCGGGGCACGAACCGCGACGCACAGGCACTCGTTGCACTGCGCGCCGTCGTCGTTGTAGGGGCTGAGCGCGTGAATGTGTATAGCTTCCATCCGCAACGCCCGACGATTTCGGTGCGCCCGTTGGTGTACGACCCCACGATGCGTGGCCTGCAAACCCGGGCGATGGCCGAGGTCCTCGCGGATGATGACGGTCCGGTTATCGTGATGTGCGATTGCAATACGGGGGAACGCAGTGCCGATTACGGGCAGCTGGCCGCGCACCTGCGCGATAGCTGGCGTACGGGCGGTTGGGGGTGGGGCTTCACGGCGCCCGATAACAACGCCCTACCCGCCCTCATCCGCAGCGACTATGTTTGGCATTCTGACCATTGGCAAGTACACGAAGCACAGGTCTTGGAGATCGGGAGGTCCGACCATAAACCCGTGCTTGTGCAAATGTCGTTACAACAGTAGTGCAGAGAGCGCCAGCACGACCGGGGTCGTGCTTGGCTACCCTAACTAACCTAACGACTTAGGGAACGGAGGCGCGCCCCAAGCCCGATGCGAAGAAGGTGTCGTTGGTGAACTGGGCGAACTGCCCCGCCTCGACGATGGTGTCGTTCGGGCTGCTGTCATCGACGACGACCGGGCCACCGCTGGTGACGTTCACGACGACGCCAGTGCCGATCGTTGCGACGTCGACTTCGGTATTCGCCGGAATTTGAACCTCGATACCCCCGATGAAGATCGTGAACGACTCGCCCGGAGGCGTGACGATTCGCGCGTCACCGGAGTTGAGGGTCAGTTCGGTATCACCGTTGCGCAGTTCGGCATCCTGGAAGGTAAGGCCCGAACTATCCTGGATGTCCGCAAGGTCGACCGTGACGCCGTTGGATGTGGTGATGCTACCACCACCCGCACCGAAACTCGTGAAGTCCAGGCCATCGGCGGGGGCTGTGTCCACGCTCACGTTCGCCTGCTCGGAGATATCGACCTCGACGCCGGTGGGTGTACCGCCGACCGTTTCGCGCACGATGATGGTGTCGTACGGCAACACAGAGAAGCCGTTATTTTGAAGAATGTAGGTGACCTGCCCGCCTTCCTGGTCCAGGAAGAGGGTGTTGCCGATCAACATCGGGGTGACGACCGCGCCGTTCGAAGGATAGAACGCGAAGGCGGGTGTTTGCAGCAGCATCGCGTCGGCTTTGGCATATTCCGACGGATCGACTGTACGGCGCATCAACTGATTCGCCGTCGACTTGCCGGTGGGCAACAGCGATGTGATTTCTTCGGTCACGTCACCCTGGTCGCTACGGGTCATATCGACGGTGACATTCTGCTCGAAGAACGCGACCTGCCCCTGGGTACCGAACTCGAACCCGAGGGTGCCGAATTGGTCGGTGGTGCGGTCGATGGTGAGGCCCATCACACCGCCGACGAGTGCCGCGGCGCTCGCGCCGCCATCGTCGACCACGATAAGGCCTGGGATGATCTCTTCATCGGCCTCTGGGATTTCCACCTCACCGGCCAAGAAGGGTTGTGGGTTCAGGCTGTAGGGCACTGTCCCTGCGATTTGCGTAATCTGAATCCCGGTGAGGGCTAACTCCTTATCGACGGCCTGAGTGAGGATTTGCCCCGCCCCATAAAGCACGCCATCGATGTCGATCGAGAAGTCATCTGGCCCGACGATTTGACCGAGAGCCTCGGTATCCCACCGAACCATGACACCGCTATCAAGTGGAATTGTTGTTGCCTCTGGCGAGGTGAAGTTCTGCCCGTTATCGAGGCTGATTTCGATGGCCCCCTGCTCGACAGTGAGGAACACATTCTCCAAAGCGAGCGCGTCTTCCTGGGCAAAAACGGACGTGATCCCGCTGGCAAACAGCAAGATGAGCATCAAAGCTACGAGTTTTCTCTGCACGGCTACCCCATTTCGTTGTTCTCATTAAGCACTTCGGCAGATGCGATCATATCGCACCTGCCCGTGTTGGACTAGGAGTATTAGACCCGACAATACGTATTGTGACTATATGACGCAGGTCTGGATTTCGCCTGTGCCGCTAATGATATACTGGGCACCCGGATTTGCGACGCAGAACAGGAATTGCCCCAGCGTGTCGGACCCTTCAAACGAAGGCAGGCTCGCACCTGCTCCGATCGTGCCCGGCGTACCGGGCGCGGTTACCCGGTCGCAATCCGTCCAGCGGAAGAAGAAAAACTTAAAGTGTTCATCGAAGCCGGTTAATTCGAAGCGCCCATCGGGCAACACGAAAAACCGGATTTGGCCAAAGCCGTACTGGTCGGGCGCAGACGCGACCAACTCGGGTGAAGCCAACAGGCCAGCGTTCGCTTGTTCGACGAGTGGGGCCAGCTGCAACCCCTGCACAAACATCAAGATGTTACCGCTGGGGTCCAAAATTCGAATGCCGGCTACCGGACTCGCACCATCGGTGAAGTCTTCGGAGATAAGTCCCTGGCCATCGATACAATAAATGACGTTACCGCCTACGTGGTCGATTTCGTCCAAACGCCCGTCTATCACGGCAATGCTTCTCGCGGGAACCAACACAGTGACCAAACTGATCAGTCCAAGACCCAAA
>CAYSVE010000295.1:0-7268 GCA_964434365.1 uncultured Anaerolineaceae bacterium
TGACCGATGCGCAATTCCTGGAGCCTGTGGAATACGTGCTCTCCTGGGAACCGTACCTGCCCGATGGCTACGCGTCCGTGGGTTACGCCGATACGCAGCAGTTGTTCCCGTTCGGCCTGGCCGCCATCTTCCCGGCTGGTTCGTGGGATATTCCGATCTTCCAGGCAGAAGAAGCCGAGGGTGAGTTCCAGCTTGGCGCGTTTAAGCCGCCGGTACCCGAAGCTGGTCAGCAGTGCTATGTGACCGACCATGTGGACATCGGCCTGGGTTACAACACCAACAGCGGCGAAGCCGAGCAGGAAGCTGCACGCACCTTCCTCGCATGGGTGGCTGGCTCCGAATTCGCTGGGCTGTACACCAACCTGCAACCGGGCTTCTTCTCCCTCAGTGGCTACCCCATCGACATCGAGAACCCGGTGGCCGCGACGATGAATGGCTGGAAGAGCGAGTGCGAGACCACCATCCGCCTGGAGGCCCAGTACCTCTCGCGTGGTGAGGTTTCCCCGCGCCTCGAAGCGTGGCGTCTGTTCCCGGCAGTCTTTGCAGGTGAAGTCAGCGTCGAAGATATGGCTGCGGAACTCCAGGGTTACCTGTTCTACCCGGAGTCCTAGGCAACACGTAACACATCATCGGAGGGCCGCTTTGGCCCTCCCCTTCCGGTACTTTCCCTTCGTTTACACGAGCATTTACTATGAACAAGCCTGCCGTTGGGCGTAAACAGTTTCCGTTTTATCTCATTGTCTTTATTGCCCCCGCCCTTATTTGCTACAGCGTCTTCATGGCCTTCCCCCTCGTCGACTCGCTGCGCCTGAGCCTACTTACTTTCGAGAGTGACGGCACGGCGGTTTTCGTCGGGTTGGGGAACTTCGAACGCTTGTTTACCGAGGAGTTCTGGTCGTTCCGTTTCTGGAACGCGCTGCGAAACAACTTCATCTTCTTTGGCGTGCACATGCTCGTGCAAAACCCAATGGCATTGCTATTGGCGGTCATCCTCACCCGGCGTGGATTGCGCGGCGTGCCAGTCTTCCGCACGATTTTATTCGCGCCGACGACACTCTCCTATGTGATTGTGGGCTTCACGTGGTCGCTATTGCTGAGTCCGTTGTGGGGCATTCTGCACAAGCCGCTCACGGATATCGGTTTACCGACACCGTTGCTTGGCCGCACCGATACCGCGCTCGTAACGGTGGCGTTGGTCTCGGTGTGGCAGTTTATCGGCCTGCCAATGATGTTGTTCGTCGCGTCGCTCATCAGCATCAACGACGAACTCATCGACGCAGCACTCGTCGATGGCGCAAGCGCCTGGGATGTGTTCTGGCGCATCAAATTTCCGTTGATTTTGCCGACGATCGGCATCGTGACCGTGCTGACGTTCGTCGGCAACTTCAACGCCTTTGCGCTCATCTACACCATGCAGGGCAGCACCGGCGACCCGAACCTCTCGACAGATATCCTGGGGACGTTCTTCTTCCGCACGGCGTTCGGTGCCGGTGGTGCCGCCGAGCCGAACTTCGGTATGGGCACAGCCATTGCCACGATGATGTTCTTCATCATCCTCACCGTGGTGATCATTTATTTGTATGGCGTACAACGGCGCCTAGTTCGCACAGAAGCGTAGGAGAGTTCATCGTGGCACAACAAGTGGAAGCACAACGGCAAGCGATACCCCAAGCTGCACCGAAAACACGGCGCTTCTCGCTGGATGGCGTATTTAACGTAGCGGGCTACCTGATCTTGATCGGCTATTCGCTTGTCGCCCTGTTCCCTATCGTCGTGGTGGTTATCAACTCATTTAAATCGCGCCGCGCCATCTTTACTGAGCCGTATTCGCTGCCTAACCCAATCGATTGGGACGGGTACATTACGGTCTTCCAGCGGACGAACTTTGTGCGGTACTACTGGAATAGCTTTTTCATCACGGTGACAATGCTGTTCTTGGTGTTGTTGTTCGGGAGTATGGTCGCCTACGCACTTTCGGAGTATCGATTCCCGGGCAACAGATTGCTGGGGTTGTATTTCGCCCTCGGCATCATGATCCCGATTCGCCTGGGTACTGTAAGCATCATTCGCCTGATGCGTACCCTCGAATTGCAAGGGACGGTCTGGTCCTTGATTATCTTGTACACCGCATGGGGAATCCCCATCACCGTGTTTATACTTGTGGAGTTCATGCGAGAGATTCCACGCGATCTCAAAGACGCGGCCCGCGTCGATGGCGCAAGCGAGTATCGGATTTTCTTCCAGTTGGTGCTTCCGCTTGTGCGCCCGGCGTTGGCAAGTTTCGCCGTGTTCCACATGATCCCTGTGTGGAATGACCTGTGGTTCCCGTTGGTGCTGGCACCCGATGAGAGCACACGCACAATTACTCTTGGTGTGAGTGAATTTGTCGGCCAGTTCAAAACGGAGTATGGTGCGCTGCTGGCTGCCCTCACACTGGCGATGGTGCCGATTCTCATCCTATATGCAATCTTCTCGCGGCAGTTGATTCGCGGTATCAGCGCTGGGGCGGTGAAGAGCTGAATGGCGGATATGATCGCGCGCTTTCATGAGTACGTAAACCAGCAGCTCGCGCAAATCGTCGAGCGCGAGGCCAAAAATATTCAGAAGGCGGCAGAGGCCGTCGCCGAGGCAATAATCGACGACCGTGATTTTTTCACGTTTGGCAGTGGGCACTCGGAGCTAGTCGCACGGGAGGCGATGTGGCGCGCGGGCGGCCTCGCGCCTGCAACGTCCATCCACGACCACACTGGCGGCGACTTCGAACGACTCGAAGGCGTGGCACGGCTAGTTCTTGGGCATTACGTGCTCCGCCCTGGCGGTGTGATAATCGTGATTTCCAACAGCGGCGTGAATCCGGTGCCCATCGAAGCGGCACAGTTTGCCAAAAAATCTGGCCTGACGGTCGTCGCGATGACAGCACTCGCCCATAGCAAGGATGTCCCATCGCGGCATAGCAGCGGTCATAAGCTTTACGATGTGGCCGACATCGTTATCGACACGCACACACCTCGCGGTGATAGTGCGATTCCGCTACAAAGCGGTATAAAGGCAGGCGCAACATCGACACTTGCCGGTGTGTTTATCATCGAGGCGATAACGGTACAGGCGGCATCCATCATGGAGGAGCGCGGTGTGACGCCGCCCGTCATCGTCAGCGCCAATGTACCCGAAGGTGACACCATGAACGATGGCCTCAAGCAGCGCTATCTGTCACGTCATATGCGCTACGCAATCGACACTGCCGACCTCAAACGGGACACCCCCTCTGACACATGACTAAGCCTTTGTATATGGGCATCGATGGGGGTGGCAGCACGCTCCGCATCGGGGTGTACACCGCCGATATGCAGCCGGTTCACGTCGTTCGGCACCCACACAGCGCAAACCCGAGCGGCATCGGGCGAGAAGTCGCGGCGAAGCGCCTACAGGACGGTGTCCGCGAGACGATTTTCGGCTTGTCCCCGGGCGATGCATCACGATTGGTCGCAGTGGGCGCGGGCATTGCCGGGGCCGACTCGCGATACGCGGGCGATTGGGTCCGCGAGACGCTTGGAGCGGTGTTGCCCAAAGTAGCGATATTCCCCAGTGCCGATTATGATGTTGCGCTCGTCGGGGCTAACGGCCAGCGCTTCGGTGTGCTGCTCCTCGCGGGGACGGGCAGCAGTTCGTTCGGCGTAAATACGAACGGCGAGACGGTCGTCGTCGGTGGGTGGGGCTACCGCGCTGGCGACGAGGGCAGCGGGTACTGGATCGCGTGGCGCGGTATGCAACGGCTTGCACAGGCCATTGATGGACGGGTAGCGCATTCACTGTTGACGACGCGGCTAACTGAAGAACTCGCCCTGCAAAACCCGCGCGACGACCTGCTGGAGTGGCTGTATCACAAGGCACAGCACCAGGACATCGCCACGTATGCGCAGACGGTGCTGACCGCTGCCAACGATGGTGATAAAAATGCCGTTGCCATTGTCGATGAGGCGGCTAATCTCCTGTACGATCACTATGCGGCCATCGTGCGCCAACTCAGACTAGAATCGCCGCCGATAGCGTTTGCGGGCGGCCTGCTTACCGAGGATACGCTGCTCGCTCATCGGCTGGCGCTGCGGCTTGGTCTCGAGGCACCACCAAAGCCGAAGTATCCGCCAGTGGCCGGGGCAGCCCTGTACGCAAGAATCATGAGTGAGGATTAGTGGACACCGAACAGCAAAACCCAAACTCGGCAGCGCTAGACCAGATGCCCACGCTTGAAATCCTCGAGGCGATGAACCGAGAAGATGCTACCGTCGCCGAAGCAGTGCGTCAGGCATTGCCGCAAATCGCGGCCTTCGTCGACCTCACCGCAGAGCGGCTTAGGCATGGCGGACGTCTGTTATACGTGGGAGCAGGTACCAGCGGGCGCCTCGGTGTGCTCGACGCGGCGGAATGCGTGCCAACCTTCGGCACACCGCCAGAAATGGTGCAGGGCATCCTGGCGGGCGGGCAAAAAGCGATGTTCCAAGCCGTGGAAGGTGCAGAAGACGACACCGAAGCCGGTGCAATGGCACTCCGAGAGGCCGACCTCAGCGCCGATGATGTCGTGTTAGGTATCGCAGCCAGCGGACGCACGCCGTTTGTTCTCGGTTCGCTGACGTACGCGCGCGAGGCGGGTGCCCTTGCCGCCGCCTTAAGTTGCAACACCCCCGCGCCGATCCTCGATGCCGCCGACCACCCGATTGCGGTCGTCGTTGGGCCAGAGGTACTGACCGGTTCCACGCGGTTGAAGGCGGGCACCGCGCAAAAAATGGTCATGAACATGATCAGCACCGCGACGATGGTGCGGCTGGGCAAGGTGTACGGCAACCTAATGGTAGATGTAAGGGTTAAAAATAAGAAGCTCGCCGGGCGCGCGCGGCGCATTGTGATGGAGGTTACCGGGGTGGATGAGCATGTAGCCGCAAGGCTACTTGAGGCCGCAAACAATGAGGTCAAAACAGCGATTGTGATGCACCTAACAGGCGCGTCGGCAGCGGATGCACGAGAACAAATCGCCGGTGCAGGTGGACACCTACGCCGTGTGATAGAAGGTTAGCTGGTTTTCGTCACCTTTTGCAGATGGCGCGGTTGGTCCAGCGGTAGGCCACGCGCCTGCGCCAACGACATCGCGAAAACCTGCCCCGGTATCACGGCAACGATGGGCGTAAGCCACTCAACGACATCGGGCAGGATAATAAACTGATGGGCCTTATCCGCACCCGTGCGGTCATTCGAAATGAGGATGCACTCCGCCTCGCGCCCTTGCATGAGGTTTAGCAGGTCCATCTGCCGCTCGAAGGCCGCGCCCTTCGGCGCAACAAGAATCACCGGGAAACCCGGTTGCACCATCGCAATCGGCCCGTGGCGGAAGTCCGCCTCGCTGTACTCCTCGCCCGTGATGTAACACAGTTCTTTGATCTTCAGGCTAATTTCGAAGGCGGTGCCGTAGTTGTACCCGCGCCCGATGACGGCGTAGCGGTCCATGTAGCGGTAGCGCTGCACCCAACGGGGAATATCTGCAAGCGCAGTTTGGATCATCTGCTCCATCGAAACCGGTATTGCGGATAGCTGCTGCGACATCGTTCGATCTTCGGTGAGTGCAACGATGAGCGCCGCGACTGCGACTAATTCGGCAGTGTACGTTTTCGTGGCTGCGACGCTCTTTTCCTCACCTGCGTGGAGTGCAATACAGTGCGCGCTCTCCTGCGCGAGCGGCGACCCAGCATCGTTTGTGATAGCCAGCGTCAGCGCACCCTGCGAATCGGCATCGGTGATGACGCGTCGCACGTCGTCCGATTGGCCCGATTGTGAAATGCCGATCACCAGTGCCCTCGACAAATTTGGCGGCGCTTCGTACAGGGTGTGCACGGAGGGCGTCGCGAGTGCAACGACGAGCTTCGCGTGAGTTGCGAACAAATATTGTGCGTATCGCGCGGCGTTGTCCGATGTACCACGCGCGGCGATGCATACAAAGGCCGGGTCGCACTTGCGGATAGCTGCCGCAATTTGTGCGATATTCTCCCGCTCGGCATCGAGGAGTACCTGTGCCTTGCTGGCCTGCTCACGGATTTCTGCTTCGATGTATGTCATGGTGTGTTATCACGGGCCTCTTCGACGACCGATTCCCCTATGTCACCAGTATCGAACACTTCGTAGGTCTCTAGCAAGCGAATGCGTCCGTCTGGCAGCACTTGCGGCTTGCTGACGCCTTTTCCGCTCATCCACCGGCCATCTGTGTAGCGGTGCTGAAAGCGAATTGTCAGCACGCCGTCGGCATCGCAGTGGCCGTGCATCAACCCGACATGCACACTTCCCCCCGCGTAACGGCACGTCACGACATTGCCCTGCTGGCTGTAGTCGAAGACCGTACCAGCTACGGCTTCGGTGTCACCTGTCGCGGTACTCACCATCCTAAAGCGCCGTCCATCGTAGTTGATCATTGTTTCCGCTCCGAAATCACCACGGGTGAACCGAACCGTCCCAATCGAAAAAACCGCCGCTCTCGTCTGCGGTGAGGCCCTCCACCACCTCGACCATCCCCGCGACAGTTTGCGCTGGCGTGAGGTCGGCATCGGCACCGCCCATGCGCGTTTGAACCCAGCCGGGGTCTAGCGCGACGCTATACGCGCCATACGGACGAAGTTCTGCCGCCATGGACCGGGTGTAGCTATTGAGTGCGGCCTTCGATGCCGCGTAATCCCAGAGTTTGTTGTCCTGCTGGCCGCTCACTGAGCCACGATTTGACGAGATATTGACAACAACCGCGCTCGTGTGTTGCAGTATAGGCAAAAACGCCTGGAACATCAGCACCGGACCGACGCTATTGACTTCAAACGTATGGATACTCTGCTCGCGCTTGATTTCGCTCAGTGGAGTCGTGTGGAACACGGCTGCGTTGTTCACCAGTCTGTCTAGCCGAGATGTCTGACCACTGACGACTTTCGCCAACGCCGCGATAGAATCATCGTCTCTCACATCGAGGGGATGAATCGACAGTTGATGTGGCGAAGTGTCTTTCAGGCGTGCGAGATCACTAGCCCTACCCGGTGTTCGGCAACCGGCAAATACCCGCGCACCACTTGCCAGGTACGCCTCGACGAATGCCAGCCCGATACCACGATTGGCCCCGGTAATTAGCACATGCTGCAATGTCACTACACCTTTCGCGTGCGCGGATCTGCGATGTCGCGCAGGCCGTCGCCGATGAAGTTGAAGGCCATCACGAGGCTGGCAATCGCCAAACCAGGGAACAACCA
>CAYSVE010000296.1:0-7206 GCA_964434365.1 uncultured Anaerolineaceae bacterium
TGTTGCGTAACGTAGCCCGTTGGGGCAAGCGTGCAACAGAAGCCCCCGAATTTATCCGTGGGGAGCGTCACGCAATGGCCTGCAATTTCGCTAGACACGCGCCCCCTTCGGTGTACACTAATCGAAATCGCTTTCGAATACCGAGGGGGTGCTCATGCCCGCTGCAACCGTCATCGAAATCGTCCCTGGCCTCATGCGCGAAACGCGCCACGATGGCCGCGCGATGTACTACACAATCGCCCGCACCACTCACCTGGTCATCGACGCGTACATCGACGATAACCTGAAGCTGCTGCACGAGTGGCCCGCCGAAAAACCGCTTTACCTCTACCACGATATTTCCGCGCCGGAGGTCAGCCTCACGCCCTACTTCCGCGACCGCCTCACCGAAGTGGCGGACGTGCTCGCCGAGGGCAATGTGAAGGGCTACAGTGCTGTATTGCTAGAAAACAGCCTGCTCAGCAACTTGTTCGTCGTCTTCGGGCGGATGTTCTCCCGCCGTGCTAAAGACACCTTCACGCAGATGTACTTCGTCCAGCCCGATAAAGCCGAGGCGTGGCTGTTAAGCAAGTTGTAGGGTATGCTCTTGTGGCGTGCAGACCACAGTGAGCGTACCCCATGAAACTTGCAGTCCTTTCCGATATTCACGGCAACCTGGCCGCCTTCGACGCCGCCCTTGCGGACCTCGACGCAGCCGGTGGGGCCGATAAAACCTGGATCCTCGGTGACCTCGCGGCGGCTGGCCCGCGCCCCGTCGAGTGCATCCGCAAAGTCCGCGAGATGGTGGCCGATACCGACGACCAAACCACCGAAAACGACGAGTCTCCCGACGACAAAAAACCCGAGCGGACGGTATTCGCCATCGGCGGCAACACCGACCGCTACCTCGTTACCGGCGCGCGGCCTACCGTCCGCTGGAACAAAGACGGCGACACGCCCTTCGAGGATTACGTGCAGGGCATGGCTGCCACCGACGCCGGTCTCGGTTGGACGCTAAGCCAACTGCGGGCCGAAGACTACACCTTCCTGAGTAAAATCGTGCAGCGCGAACTCTTCCTCGATGTGAAGGGCTACGGCGCGATCGTGGGTTACCACGCCATACCCGGCGACGACGAAACCATTATCCTGCCCGATACCCCCGAAGAAGAAGCCCTCGACAGCGTGCTCGACCGCGCCGGTCGGCTCGGCATCGGCGGCCACACCCACCGCGAAATGGACCGTTCCCTCGGGCGCTGGCGTCTGCTGAACCCCGGCAGTGTTGGCCTCAGCTTCACCCACCCAGGCCACGCGCAGTATATGATCCTCACCTTCGGTGATGACGGCACCCTCAACATCGTCCAGCGCAGCGTCCCGTTCGATGTCGAGGCGGTCGTCGAAGACCTGCACGCCGTTCACTTTCCCGAAGTGAGCGCAGCACGGACCATCAATATTTTGCGCGAAGGCAACTGATATGCCCCAGCGCGAGCAGCTTTTTGGCGAACTACAAGATGAAAAAGACGTCGGTGTGTTGCTGGTGGTGCAACTCGGCGGCGTCCCCAACGAACTGCAACTCATCGTCCAAACCGCGCGCATGGACGAAGCCGCCGAGGGCCTGCGCGAGCGTAACAGTTACATCATCCGGGTGTTGGGGGTGCGCGAGCACCGCGCGAGTGTGGGCGTGTTCGGGACGCTCTTCATCGCAGAGAACCACCCGATTCTGTTTCATCATAACGAGGCGATGCACGAAGTGACGTTCAGCGGCAAACCTGCCGACACCAACGAACTCGTGCTGGATATTCAGTCGGCATATGGGGCGACCTTTGGCCCGTGGCGCGACCTCGCCGAAGACCTCAACCGCGAGAAACCGCTCTTCGACCTGCTTAGCAGTGGTGAAGGCGTACTCGGCAGGATGCCACAACCCGCCGCCGAACGCGTCGTGCGTGTTTTGGAGCATCACAAGCTAACAGCCAGTTCGAAGGAAATCGACGCGGGGCGTGCAGGTGCCGACGAGCACGGGCGCGAGCGTCGGCTGAAGCTGCTCGGCATCGATGATTCGTACTTCATCGCCTACGACTTTTCGATCGAGACGATGGCGAAACGCTAACTCGCGATGCCCACCTGCTCGTGCAGCCATTCGAGGGCTTGCGCGCGCGTGCCGCCCGGCAAAAACAGCCGCGTGGCGTTTAGCCGCATCAATTCGAGGAACATCTTCACCAGCGCGACGAGCTTCTGGTCATCGTACAAATACACCGAGTAGATCGTGCGCGGCCTGCCGTGCCTGCCATAGATTTCGCGTATCTGCGCGAACAGGTAGTTCAAAGGCGGCGGGCCTTCGGGCCGTGCATCGATGATAAGACACAGCGGCTTACGGTTGTCGTGCGCTGCAACGACCTGCTCGTACTGTCGGCAGAACGCGTCTACATTCTCGCGGGTAGCTTGTTTGAATACGAACTCGTGTGCGAACCCATCTTGCAGTGTATAGATCATCAGTCCCTCTACCGCTACCTTGCCGCTTGGCCCCTACTACTATACGCCAAACACCGAATACACGTTTCGGAAAACTTCATGAAAACGAGAGATACGGTACGATCCGCATTATGAGCACATAGATCGCCAACAGGCCAAACGCCCCCATCGCAACAGGTGTGATGTACAGCAGCAGGTTTCGCCCACGTGCCCCCCATCGAACCCAGGCGTGCAACCCATTGGCGACCAACAGCGCAAACGGGATGAGTGCCGGGTAGAGGTAGCGCCCCTGCAACTGCAAAAACGTTAGATTGTAGTAGATGTACGCCGCCGCCGCCAAAAATCCAGTGAGTGCCAGCAGCACCACCCCGGCCCACCCCGCAGGCGTTAGCCGATACTTATCGGCCCGGCGCAGGTACAGCCCATCGAGCAGATACCCGCCGACCGAAACTGCCAACATCAACCCGATGAGTCGATAGGCCCACGTCGGCAGCGGTTGGGCCATCCAGCCGAACTGGCCCCAATAGCTGTTGAACGTCGTCCGCGCGCTATCGCGGAAATACTGCGAGACCCCAACCTCCGCGATGCGGTCGACCGTGCGCGGTTGCCCCACGACCACCGCGTCGTGGGCCGTCAGGCCGAGCACATCGGGGAAGCCGTACACCATCACATTGCGCACCCACCACACCCCACCAAAGACCAACGCCACCCCGAAAACCACCAGCAGCGCGCGGAAAATATCCGCACGACGACGTGCCAGCACGGGGGCATAGGTCTTCCGCAACCTCCGAATCAACGACACGCGCGTCCGCGTGGGGTTGGGTGTGACGTCGGCACCGTCTGGGCGCAGTTTCGACAGCGCATCCATCAATTTCAGCGCAGTGCGCGACGTTCGCAGGGTGCTGCCCCCCGCCGCATCGACGATCGGGCGCAGAATCACCGCCAACGCGACCACCGCTACCAGAAAATACGCCGTCGCCTTCGTGACGAGCGCCAGCCCCAACAACCCACCAAGGATCAAAGGCCAGCGGTCGTACGCGCGCAGATGAATCGCCAGGGCCAGGGCGATACACAATCCGCCGATCATCAACGGAACCGGTCGTATCGCCCCACCAACGCCGATCCCTAGCGCGATCGCAATCAGCGTGATGACGGCCCCCCAGCGCATCGCAACCGGCGGACGCCCACCGCGCACATACAACAAACACGCGAACAACGTCGCTGCGATGATCGCCTCGGCGAGGCTGTCGTTATTCACACTGCCGAGGATCGCCAGGTGCTGTGGCACAAACGCGACCAGCGCCGCCGCCGCCAGCACGACCGGTTCGCGGCCCGGCAGCAACAACCGCCCCACGCCGTAGGCCCCCACCACCGTCGCCAGCCCGAACAGCACACTCGTCAGCCGCAACGCGATAAGGTCGCCGTCACTCAGCCGAAAAACGCTCGTCAGCAGCAGGTAGTACAGCGGCGGTTGATGATCTTCGTATTCGATGGTGGGCAGATCGTCGAGTTGGTCTGGCGGGAAGCGCGCACTGATGATTTCCTCCTGATACGCGCCATCCCAGTCACCGGGTTGTATCACCGGGCAGCAGCCATCGCCGGCGAGTTGGGCGACGTAGTTATAGTGGGCGGGTTCATCGGGGGCCTGCCACGGCGGCGTCAGCACCCCGAACAGCGCCCCCACGCCCAAATACCCCGCCACAATTAGCGCCAGCAATGCCCGTTCGATCCTGTTCATCCGTGTATGCCACTCCCACATAACAAGGCGCACAGGATACCACATCGACGAATAACCGGTACAGGGAGGGCACACCGCGCGGGTATGCACCTGTTGGGCCTGCCTATCCGAACCGTTTTCCAAGTGATCCCGCACACAATATGGACACAAAAAACTGGTTTTGCGCCTCGCAATCGTCTAGACTTTCATTAATTTGACATACTATGGAGCGAAATCATCAATGCTTCGTCGATTATTTTATGTTGTCATAGTGAGTTTGCTGGGGTTGGTGGCCCAACCTGCCGATGCACAGTCGGGCGACGAGAGCGCCGTCCTCGCGATTGTCAATCAGGAACGGGCCAACGTCGGCGAGAGTCCCCTCGCATGGGATGTCTGCCTTGCAGAAGCCGCCCGCCGCCACAACGAGGATATGATTGCCAACGGGTTCTTTTCGCACACGGGTAGCGATGGGTCTTCGGCGGGGCAGCGCGCCCGCGATGCCGGTAGCCCAAGCACCTTCACGGGCGAAAACATCGCCTTCGGCTACACCTCGCCCGAAAGCGTCATGAACGCCTGGATGAACAGTTCTGGTCACCGTGCGAATATTTTACGCAGTGGCTTTACACACATCGGCATCAGCCGGGTGAATAACCACTGGACGCAGGTGTTCGGCAACCGGGCATGCAGCGGTGTCACAGGCGGCGGCACGACCGATGGCGGCACGACCGACGGCGGCACGACCGATGGCGGCACGACCGACGGCGGCACGACCGATGGCGGCTCGGGTGGTGGCGGCACGACCGACGGCGGCACGACCGACGGCGGCACAACTGACGGCGGTTCGACCGACGGCGGCACGACCGATGGCGCGTCCATCGGTGAGGCGACCGTAGAGGGGAACGATGACAGCGACGATGACGACGACAACGGCAGTAGTGCATCGACCTCTTCGGCGACGTCGACCAGCAGTTGCGGCGGCGACGTACAAATGAGCGGTGCTACCAATGGCGTGTTCTGCCGGAGCGTGGCTGCGGCGGGCGTCGGTAATCAGGAGGTGCTCAACATGGGCATGATTCGCGCCGTCGATGTGTCCGGCAATTTCGGGGGGGCGGTGCAGGTCTGCCTTTCGGGGGTCGGTCGCATCATGTTTATGAGCGCGGCGATGTCGCCACGGATGCCGGTTCCCGTCCCCAGCTTCGACAACGGCAACGGCACAACATGCGCCAGCATCACCGGGCCGGGGACGGTCGTCCTGGTGAATGGCCAGCCCGACTCGGCAGCGCCACCACAGCAGGCCGAAGCGGTGCCCAGCCAACCGCAGGCTCAGCAACAGGCCTCCACCGGCGGCCCTGCGACCGTGCATATCGTCCAACCAGGCGAAAATCTGTTCCGCATCGGCCTGCGCTATGGTGTCCCTTACCAGGAGCTAGCAGCCCTCAACGGCATTGGCAGCGACTACCGCATCGATGTCGGCCAGGAGATTCGCATCCCGGCACGCTAAACTGTTTCCTCCGCGTGTGGGCGAGGCATCGATTGATTGTGCCTCGCCCATGGCAACACCTCTCGCTCAACACGGAGCAAACGCCCGGGTACGTGCCCGCCACATCCGCCGTTTAACCGTTGTATCATACAGCGTTCGTTCGTCAGTCCGTTGTATATCGTTCGACGTTTCGCCGTCACTTTTCCGCCACCGCCAATATTACCAAAATATAAACAACAGAGGAGGCGTCGCCGCCGCCGCCGCATTCTTCGGTTGGCTTTCGGCGCATCGGGCACTATGCTATGCTACAAACTTTATACCTACAGGGGAGTAGTAGCATGGGTGTCATGGAGAGACGTTGGCAGGAAGTGGTGACACTTCATAAGGACTATCAGTTATTCTATCGCCTCAGTGGCGCGACGGTCGGCGTCATCGTCGGTATCTTCATCGGGGCTATTCTGTTCGGCAGCGAAGGCGACAACAGCTACTGGACGAACCTCTACACCGAGGCAGCCAGCATCGCCGTAACGGTATTCATCCTCAACACCTTCCAAAAATCGCGCGAGGCCCTCGCAGAGAGCAAGCGCAACCAGGAGGAAAAAAAGATCCAGCGTGAGGAGCAGGAGACCGAGGCCAAACGCCAACTGCTGGGGCGCATCCACAGCGGCGACAACGACATGGCCAAACACGCCGTTGCCGAACTGCGGGTGAATGGCTGGCTCACCGGGGAAGACGGTATTTTGCAAGGTGAAAAGTTTAGCCGGGTGGAGCTTAGCGGGGCCGACCTGCACGATGCCAACCTGGCCGGGGCCGATTTCCGTGCTGCCGATATTAGCAGGGCACGCCTAAACAAGGCCAACATGAGTGGCGTACACCTGTATGCCACCGACCTGCGCGGTGCCGACCTCACCGACGCCGACCTGACGAATGCCCAACTTCAGGTGGCCGAATTCAGTGAGGCCGAACTTCATGGGGCCAACCTCCGCGGGGCAACCCTGCGGCGCGGGTCGATGGTTCAGGCGTCGTTGCGCATCTGCGACTTAAGCCATGTCGACGCCCGCGACACCGATTTCCATGGCGCCGTCCTGCGCGATGCCGATCTCACCCGGTCGGAACTCGACAATATCAACCTGCGCGACGCCGACCTGACCAACGCTAACCTCACCGGGGCGACCCTCATCTATGCTAGTTTGCAGGGGGCGAACCTCACAGGTGCAAACCTTGAGGGGGCACGCCTGCTATCGATCGAGTGCGATACCAACACCATTTTGCCCAATGGCCGCCGCTGGGCCGACCACGGCGACTTACGCCGCTTTGCGCTCGGCGACGACCCGCTCGGCAAGGGCGATGAAAGCTCGTTCTAGCGCTACGCTTCGCGCAGTGGCAACGCCACGATAAATGTCGCCCCTGTGCCGGGTCCGCCGCTCTCGGCCCAAACACGCCCCCCATGCACATTGACGAGGGCCTGGGTAATACTCAGGCCGATGCCCAGCCCTTCGTGATGGCGCACCATGTGGTTTTCGATCTGATAAAACTTCTCGAAGATGCGCTCTAGCTGGTCCCT
>CAYSVE010000297.1:0-7198 GCA_964434365.1 uncultured Anaerolineaceae bacterium
CCTCCCCCTGCACCTGGACCCCCGCCCACGACCGGTTGGCGGGGCGCGTTTACGCGCGGCTGTGCGCCATCAACCCCGGCACGCGGCCCATGTTCCGCCGTGATATGTCGCTGCAACGCACCAAACTCATCGACATGCTGGCCCACATCATCGACCACCTCGACGACCTGCCACAAATCACCCCGGAGATCGAAGCGCTGGGCAAGCGTCACCTGGACTACGGCGTGACCGCTGCCGATTGGGACAGCGTGGGCGTGGCACTGCTATGGGCACTGGAATACGCCCTCGGCCCGGCCTTCACCGATGAGGTGCGTACCTCGTGGGAGGCGGCCTACGCCCTCATCGCGAAAATCGCCATCGAGGCGACCTACGGCGAACAGTCTCAACGCTGCTGCGCGGGCACAACTGCACAAAAGCTGTAAAAGCCGTGCGGTGTCTTTTTCGTCGAGACGACCGATAAGCGCTTTTTAGGCGCTAGCCCCGTACCGTGTGCAACAGGTGACCCGAGAGAGACGCCGACACCAAACCCATTCATTCATTCATCATCACCCATACCGTTGGAGAAGAGAGATCATCATTCATGAGCCTGACCCCAGCCCAAATCGAAATCGTCCGCACCACCTTCTACCAAATACCCGATGCCGACCGCATGGCGGCGAAGTTCTACGCCTTCCTGTTCGCCATCGACCCGAGCACGCGCCCGCTGTTCAAAGGCGAGATGAGCAAGCAGCGCACCAAGCTCATCCAAACGCTGGCCGTCGTCGTCGGTCGGCTAAACGACCTGGGCGAAGTGACGAGCGCCGTCGCCGAACTGGGTAAGCGCCATGTGGCCTACGGTGTCACCGTCGGCCATTGGGAGAGCGTCGGCTATGCCCTGCTGTTGGCCCTCGCCGAGACCTTCGGCGACGCCTTTACCGCCGATGTACGCGAGGCGTGGGCCACCACCTACCGCCTCATCGCCGATGTCGCCATCCATGCAGCCTACCCGCAGGAGGAACAAACCCGATGACCCGATTCCGTTCGATCGTACTCGCGCTCATTTTAGGCGCACTCACGCTGAGCGCGCGCCCGGCGCAGGCCGCGCAGATACTCCCGGCCAGCCCGTGGTACGCGGTAGTCCACCAACCCGAAACCGACACGCTCCACTGGATGAACGCAGGCGGGCAACAGGCCTCGATGCCGCGCCCGACGCTGCCCAACGAGGTGAGTCACCTCGGCCTGCGCATCTCGCCCGATGGCCGCACGATGGTCATGGCGGGGGTGCTAAGCAACGGCCTGCAAGGCCTCGGCATCTACGACTTCGACGCGGGCGTTTTCACACAAACGCATCAGGCGCAGCCGGGTGAGACGATCGAACTCGGCGGCGAAACAGTGTTCACGGCGAACTCGCAGTATTTCGCGGCAGGCTTCTACGCCGGCGATTTCGCGAACCCCGCCTGGCGCGTCATCCTGTTCGAGTCGGCGACGGGTAACGCGACCGCCTTCATCGACCAAACCCACCCGAACGCGCCAGCCGTGCAGCTTTCGGCCCCGGCAGTGCAACACATCGACGCAAGCGCGGTCCACTTTCAGATGATTCCGCAGGCGGTGGGCGCAGCGGCGACCTGGCCGGCCTTCGCGTGGCGCGCCTTCAACGCCGACCCGGCGGCCCCGGTCGTCGTGGAAAGCCCTTACACCCGTGCGAATGCGCAGGTGCAGTTGCTCAGTGGCGCGGTGGTCAGCAGCTACACCGACAACGACTTCCCGGTTGCGCCGCAGGACGGCCAAACGCCGAACCTCAACGCAGTAGGCTGGCAATCGCCGCTCATCGCGTCGCCGCTGACGACCGTGCATGCCGATGGCGCGCGCTTTCATCTATCGACGCGCTGGGCCAAAGGCGGCGAGTGGATTTTGTTCCGCTCCATGGCCCCACAACAGGGCAGCCACTGGAACATCGTCCTGGCGACCGGCACGCCGGACGACAACGCGCACGTCCCGTTCGATCCACAGTTCACCGAGGTATACGGCACGTCCGATGGCTACCTGCTGCGCAACAACGCCAACACGTTGTTCTACACCAACGGGTTTATGCCCAACACCGCGATGACGGTCGCGCTGCTCTCGCCTGCGAGTGAGGTGGTGTACGTCACGCCGATGGGTGTGAACTTCGCGCTGGCCCAACTGCCCGAAACCGGCCAACCGATCATCACGGAAACGCCGCCGGTCGGGGCCACCGAAACGCCACCGACCGAACCCCCAGCCCCCGTGGATTGTTCAACGGCACCGGCGCAGCGCGTGGGCATCGGTAGCGGGGCACGCGTGTTGCCCTCGATGGGTGGCCTGAACCTGCGCCAGAACCCCAACGGCGCGATCATCCTCACATTGGGCGGCGGCGACACCTTCGATGTCACCGGCGGCCCCATCTGCGATGGTGGGCTGTACTGGTGGCAGGTGAATCGCTTCGGTACGGTGGGCTGGCTGGCCGAGGGCACGTCCGACGGCTACTTCATCGAGCCGTTTGTCGCACCACCGCCCGCCGAAGAAACGCCAGTCACCGTCACGCCAGACCCCGTTACCCCAGAGACCGTCACACCGCCGCCGCCACCGCCGTCGGGCGGGGCCGATGATTTCCTCGACCCCGGCGCAGGGGAGGACGATTCGCTGCACTGTGGGGCTTCGCCTTCGCAGGAGCTTGAATTGGGCGATTCGGCTATCATCACGGGCGATAACCAGATTCCGCGCGACCGGCCTAACGGGAATCAGTTGCCGTACATGCTGCCACAGGGCATGTCTGTGAGCGTCATCGGTGGGCCGGAGTGCGCCGGAACCCTGCGGTGGTGGATGGTTGTGGGGCAGTCGGTGCCGCTGGCCGGGAACGTACAGCCCTCCACCGGGCCGTTCTGGGTCACCGATGGTAGCCCTAGTTCGCGGGCGCTGCGTCCGCGCTAGCGCACCCGTCAGTGCGATGACCGGGTGCGATGCGATGCGTCTCACCCGGCCAACCACACACACCAGTGGGTAAAATGTGGAGAACCTGTGGCGTTGCTTGACAAATTGCACCGTTTCTTGTCCTCTGATTAAAGCCCACGCGCTTAAGAACCTGGGTAATGGGAGAGCTTATGGCTCACGACGTGTATTGGATGATCGAAAATCACGTGATATACACCAAGTACACTGGCGAAATCACACTCGACGATATTCGCGGCTCCACGCAGATGATTGCGGATTTGCTCGAAGGCGCTTACGCAAATGCCCCCCACAACACCATTATCGGTGTGGTGGATACACACGAGGGCGTGCTGACGTCGATGTTACGGGCGGCGGTGTCGATGGTGGTGCAGCAGGTGGCCGATGTCATCGATAAGCGTGTGTGGAAGGCCAAGCCCGGCTTTACAGTGCTCATCACCACCAACCAGCACGCGAAAATGATTATCGCGCTGTTGGTGCGGCTGGCAAACAACCCGATGACCACCGTCGAAACGCTCGACGAAGCGCTGATGGTCATCGGCACCATGTACCCAGAGCTTGCCGACCAAATCGAGGCCCTGAACGACACACCCAACGCATCCTAACAAGCAGTTGCCCTCGTGGCGGTTTGCGCGGCGAATACTGCTGATGTGTGCGGCACCCGTCCTGGCACCCGATGAACATCCCGCCCGGCTTTATCGCCGAGGGCCGCGAACGACAACGTGAACCGACAAGGCAACTGTAGAAACGGTAACGTAGGAGAACACCCATGCCCTTCCAAGTAAAGTGGCATATCCCTAACCGAATCATCATCGCCCGCGCACACGACCCGCTCGTTCCTGCCGACTTCGATTCGCTTCAGTGCGGCGTGGTGGGGTTGCTTGGCCAAGCCGAAGCGAATGCTCCGGATAAACCGGTCACACTGGTTTACGATGCGACCCATGTCACCTACCACCCACCGCTGTATCTGATGCTCGGTAAGGCGCTACCCGTACTGCGCTTCAAAAATCGAGGGGCGGTTTACGCGGTATCCAGCGGAGGGCGTTTCCACAACCTGTTTCGGCTAACCGCCCACGTGATGAACCTGGACATTCGTGTGTTCGAAGATGTAGCCGAGGCGCTGCGCGCTGCCGAGGACGTATCGGCCTGGCAGGGTTTACACCCGGTACCGTAATCGCGCATCGGCGGCAGCCGAGTTTTTGCAAAATTAGAGTGATGGAGCTGTACGCACATGCCCTTTCATATCGTGTGGCACACCCGCCCGGTGATTATGGTCTCCCATGCCACCGACCCGCTCATGAACGAAGATTTCGACGACCTGCAAGCGTACTCGATGGCGATGCTACAGGACGCCTACGACGAAAACCCGCAGCGGTTGGTGCGGCACGTGTACGATGTTTCTCAGCTGGACTATCATCCACCGCTATATTTGATGCTCGGCAAGGCGTTGCCGGTGTTGCGCTTCAAAAACCGGGGCGACCTTTACGTGGCAACCCGGGTGGCTAAACACCGTAGCCTGCTGCAACTCACCGCCCATGTGATGAACTTCGGCCTGCGCTTCTACGATAGCTACACCGACGCCCTTCGCGCTGCCGAAGCCGATGTCGCCCGCGAGGGTTTACACGCATCGGCAACGCGATGTAACCGCGCACCAACGCACGAACCGCGCGAGCAGCGCTTTGTAAAAGGAGATAACCGATGCCTTTCGATATTCAGTGGTACGCTCGTCCGACGATTATGGTTTCCCGTGCGATGGACCCCCTTACCAACGCAGACTTCGACGATTTTCAGCGGTGTTCGGTAGACATGTTGAGTGAGGCCCTCGGGGTTGCGCCAATACGAAAGGTATTCAACGTCTACGATATTTCTGCCGTGGACTACCACCCGCCCATGTATTTGATGCTCGGCAAAGCGTTACCGGTACTGCGCTTCAAAAACCGGGGCGCGCTGTTTGTCGTCACGAAAAAGGGCACGCATCGTAGCATGTTCGAACTCACCGCCCATGTGATGAACTTCGGCCTGCGCTTCTACGATGACTTCGACGCGGCCATCTGCGCGGCGGAAGATGCCGTCGCCCGCGAGGACCTGCAACTGTCCTCGATGTAGCGCAACGACGAAAACCCGCTGATTATTGGGGAGGGTACACATGGCATACCGTGCAAGGTGGTTGGTTCCCTATCGTGTGATGGAATCGACGTTAAGTGGGCCGGTCACCATGGCAGATATGGACCGTCACACCGAAGCCGCCGTCCAATTTTTGACCGAAGCGCAAACCCACGCACCAGGGCAAATGGTGTACAACTTATTCAACACGTTGGAAGCCGACCGCGCCATCCCGGCGTACCTCATGCTAACGAAAGCGCTGCCGGTGCTGCGCTTTAAAAACCGGGGGCCGCTATACCATGTGACGAAGTCGGCACAGCAGCGTAACGTTGGCGACCTCACCGCCCACCTGATGAGTTTCGCCATCCGCACCTTCGAGGACTACGACGAGGCGTTGGAGGCCATCGACAATGCCCTTGCGCACGAAGATTTTCATTTGTCCTCGAAGTGATGCAAGCGAATTAGGCCATCGATTTGATTGTTGAGGAGTGTGGATGATATGCCGTACAGTGCAAAGTGGTTGGTCCCCTACCGCGTGATGACCTCGAAGATGAGTGGCAGGGTTACCCTGGAAGACATTGACGCGCACACCGAGGCGTCGGTCAAATTTTTGACGGAAGCACAGATTCATGCGCCGGGGAAGCTGGTGTACAACGTGTTCGACACCTCCCAGGCCGAAAACGGGCTGCCCATCTATTTGATGATGACGAAGGCCCTGACGATATTGAGCTTCACTAACAGTGCGACGCTGTATCATGTAACCCAATCGCGCGAGTTGCGCAGCATCGGCGACCTCACCGCCCACCTGATGAGCTTCGCGATACGCACCTACGACGATTACGACGAGGCGGTGCAGGCCGTGTACGACGCCCTCGCGCGCGAAGACTTGCAAATTTCGCATTAGGCAGGCCAACCGGGCGCGCCCGCTCACCGTACGAAGGGTAACCGACACGCGATGAAAACCGGCATCCAACTGACCACCCTCGGCAGGCTGTTGATACAGCAGGACGGGCATACGGTCGACAACCTCATCTCCACGAAGGCGGTGCTGTTGTTGGTGTACCTCGCCATGCACCCCGGCGAACACACCCGCCGCAAGCTCGCCACGATGTTCTGGAGCGATACGAGCGCACAACAGGCCCTCAAGAACTTGCGCACCGTGCTCTCGAGCGTGCGCGGTACGCTGCCCGATGTCCTCATCGTCTCGCGCGAGAGCATCATGTGCAACCCCGATGCTAACCTGTGGGTGGATGCCTCGGCGTTCGCCAAGGGGTGCACAGCCGCTATGGCCGCCAACATGACCCTCTCGCTGGATGAGATGGCGGCAGTCGTGGCGCTGTACGAGGGCATCTTCCTGGCCGATGTCGCCGTGCGTGGGGCCGATGCCCTCGACGAGTGGATCGCCGAAAAACAACGCGAACTCGCGCAGATGTACGCCAACCTGCTCAACAGGATGGCCGAGCTGGCCTACACCGTAGGCGAATACGAGGCCGGGGTGCGCTACGCGCGGCAGCTTGTGGCCCACGAACCCCTTTGGGATGTCGCGCGGCGGCAACTCATGCGCCTGCTCGCGCTGAGCAACCACACCAACGAGGCGCTGCAACAATACGAGGCCTTCACGCGCTTGCTGCACGACGAACTCGCTGCCGTGCCCGAGGCCGAAACCACCGCCCTATACGAGCAAATTCGCTCGCAAACCCTCGCGCCCCCCAAACCCGCCGTGCAATCGACGATTGTGCTGCCAGAAATGCCCTTCGTCGAAAGCGTCAGCGATACGGCCTTCGTCCAACGAATGCTGAGCGTGCCACAGTGCAAATTGCTCACGGTACATGGCATCAGCGGCATCGGCAAAACGGCCTTCGTTACCCAACTGGCGTATAACCGGCAACACCTCTACCCCGATGGCACCTACCTGGTATCGCTGCGCGACATCGAAAGCGTGCGCGATTTGCCCTACCTCATCGCGGGCACCATCGGCATCGAAATCGCCGGGCAAAGCGACCACCTCAATGTGCAAACCATCGTGTTGGATGCGCTGCAAAACCGGCACATGCTGCTCGTGCTAGACAACTACGAGCACCTGTTGCCAGAAACCGATTTCATCGAGCAATTGTTGAACCGTGCCGCCAACCTGCAAATCATCGTCACG
>CAYSVE010000298.1:0-7185 GCA_964434365.1 uncultured Anaerolineaceae bacterium
GCAGCCCGTTGAAGATGAAGTGCTGCGGCTCGTAGCCCTCCACGGCCTGCCACCCGTCGAGGGTGCGGTACTTGCAGGTGCGGAAGTCGAACGCGTTGGTCCAGTCCGCCCGGTTGAGCGTATCGGCCATGTGGACGCCGAGCGTCTTCCAGCTCATCACGATTTCCTCGCCCAGCTTGAGGTACGGCTCATCGCCGTCGGCTTCCTGCGCTTGCAGGCATTCCAGCAGAATTAGATGCAGTGTGTAGGTCATGGTTTGTTCTCTCCCCCCGGAGGTGTGACACAGGCAAACAGCATATCGATGAGGTTGGGTACATGTTGTACACCGATACCCACGTCGGGGTCATTGTCGGTATTTTGTAGGGGTTAGGCCATGCCTAACCCACCATCTGGCGTTAAGATGTTTTCATCACAAAAGGCGAGGCATGGCGTAGTACAACAGGGTCTACGCGTACCTCGCCCCTACCGTATTCCGCACTGGCTGTCAGTGCTACGGAGACGTTACGCCACCGTCACGTCTTCGCACAGGTACACGTCCTGGATGGCGTTGAGCAACTGCACGCCCTCGTCCATGGGGCGCTGGAAGGCCTTGCGCCCGCTGATGAGGCCGGTACCGCCCGCGCGCTTGTTGATGACGGCGGTCTTCACGGCGTCGGCGAAGTCGTTATTGCCGCTCGCGCCGCCGCTGCTGATGAGACCTGCACGGCCCATGTAGCAGTTCGCGACCTGGTAACGCGCGAGGTCGATTGGGTTGTCGCTGGTGAGGTCGCTGTAGATGCGCTCATCGAGCTTGCCGTACGACGACTCGCCGCTGTTCATGGCCTTGTAACCGCCGTTGGAGGTCGGCAGCTTCTGCTTGATGATGTCTGCGCCGATGGTCACCCCGAGGTGGTTTGCCTGGCCGGTGAGGTCGGCGGAGGTTTCGTGGTTGGTGCCGTTTACCTTAAACGCACTGTTGCGGACGTAGCACCACAACACCGTCGCCATGCCCAGTTCGTGGGCCATCGCAAACGCCTTCGATACCTCGATGATCTGGCGGCTACTTTCCGCGCTGCCGAAGTACACCGTCGCGCCGACGGCCACCGCGCCCATATCCCACGCTTGCTTGATGGTACCGAACATGATCTGGTCGCTGCCGTTGGGGTAGCTGAGCAACTCGTTGTGGTTGAACTTCACGAGGAACGGAATTTTGTGGGCGTACTTGCGCGCCACGGTGCCCAGCACGCCAAACGTCGACGCCACCGCGTTGCAACCCCCGTTGATGGCCAACTTCACGATGTTCTCCGGGTCGAAGTACACCGGGTTCGGGGCGAAGGACGCGCCCGCACTGTGCTCGATGCCCTGGTCTACGGGTAAAATGGAAAGGTAGCCGGTGCCACCCAACCGCCCGTGGTCGAACATTGCTTGCAGGTTGCGCAGCACCTGTGGCGTGCGGTCGGTGGCGCTGTATACGTCATCCACGAAAGTGGGGCCGGGCAGGTGCAGCATCTCCGCGCTAATCGTCTGGCTGCTGTGCTTCAGGAGCGTATCGGCGTCTGCGCCGAGCATTTCCGTAATTTTGTCGATGTCGTAAGTGGTCTCGGGTGGAGCAATAGCAATAGCCATTTGCGTAAGTCCTCTATGCTTTCATACAACGGTTACCCAATTATAACAGCCTTGAGGACATCTGCTATGTGTTCCAATCCACTTTCCGTTAGATTAGAATAGAACGTCAGACTCTGATACAAATCATCCGGAGACATGTCGCAGGTGACTGCCCCCCAACCGAACCCACCACACATGCGGTGGTTGGCCGCTGCGCTGGTACAACCCCACCCCGCTGTGCAAGGTGATGTACCCCGAGGGCGTGCACTCTTGCTTGCCTTCTTTACCCTGCCGCATACGTTAATCGTCTTTGGCGGCACGCTGGTGGCGCTGTTTGTGCGCAATGCCCCGTGGTGGAGCACGGCCTGGAACGCGGGGTTGTTCGGCATGTTGCTGACGGCGTATGTGCTAAGCCGGAGCCGCCGCTACGAGTGGGGTGCTCTGCTCTACCTCGCAATTTTGTTGGGGTTATACATCGCCAACGTGTCGTTAAACCCGCCCACCTCGCAGGACCGCTTCATGGGCTTGCTGCTCATCATCGTGTTGATAAGCGGGGCGCTGTTTGGAACCCGGTTGGTGTTGCCAACCGCCAGCCTCGGCATCATCGCCGCGCTGCTAACAGCGGTGCTACGGCCAGAAATCCCGCTGGAGGCTGCCATCGCGACGACGATCCTCACCCTGGCGGCCAGCGCACTTACACTCGCCTACAACGAAACACTACGCCAGAACCGCGCAAGCATGCAGGAGCAGCAGGCGAAACTTGCCGAAAGCGAGTATCGCTTCAGGGCGGTCTTCGAGCAGAACTTCCAGTTCATCGCGCTGTTGCGCACCGACGGTACCGTCATCGACGTGAACCACCACACGCTGACGTTCTTCCGCAAGGACCTCGATGAAGTGCTTGGCGTCGACATTCTCGACGTCTTCCCACAGCGGCGTGATCGCATCAAAGCTGCGCTGGATAGCGCCCGCACAGGCAGCATCTGGCGGCAGCGGGTGACTGTGCAAAACCCGGCAGGTAGCGATATTTTGCTCGATGTGTGGGTGCGGCCCATTTACGATGCGGTTGGCAATGTCATTATGCTAATGCCCCATGCGCACGACATCACCGAACGTACGCGCATCGAAAACGAAACCGCACGCGAGCAACTACGCTACCGGGCGCTGTTCGATAACATGCCGGGTGCGGTGTTCATGGTAGGCCTAGACCACAAAATAATGATGGTGAACCCGGGCGCGGCGCGCGTGTTCGGCTACACCCCGGTAGAAATGATGGGCATGCCCTTTGCAGAGCTGATGGGTGACGATGAAGTTGGCACCACGAACAACACGCTGTCGCAAGCGCTGAATGCCGATTCGGTGCCTGGTAACGAGCGGATGGCCCGCAAAAAGGATGGCGAAATCTTCCCGGTGGAGATCAACATTGCGCTGGTGAAGGACAGCGACGGCAAACCGCGCTCGATACAGGTGGTTGCGCGCGACATCAGCGGGTACAAGCGCATTCAAGAGCAGGCGGTGGAACTGGCGCTGGAACGCGAGCGCGTGAAGCTACTACGCCGCTTTATCACCAATATATCGCACGACTTGCGCACACCGCTCTCAAACATCAAAACGAGTAGTTACCTGTTGCGCCACCCCCGCATGACGGACCCCGCCAAGCGCAAAGCCCACATGGAAACGATCGAAACGTCGGCGGAACGCCTCCAGCGCATCATCAACGATCAACTGACGCTTTCCAAGTTAGAGACACTGAACATCGATGGCTATGTACAGCAGTCGGTAGACCTCAACGCGATTATGCGCGATGTGCTGCGTGGGCATCGCGAGCGGGTGCTCACACGGAAGCACACCTTGCGCGTCGACCTCGACCCCGAACTGCCGTCGATATTGGGCGACGCGGCGAATCTGACGTTGGCAATCGGCAATATTTTTGCGAACGCGGTGCAGTACACGCCGCCGGGCGGCACCATCACGGTTAGCACAACCATCGAGCCGAAGGAAATCGTCGTTAGCATCAGCGATAACGGGCGCGGCATCGGCGAAGATGAAAAAACACGCATCTTCGAAAGCCTGTACCGGGGCGATGCCGCTCGTAGCAGCGAATCGCCGGGCACGGGGCTGGGGCTTTCCATCGCGCAGAAGGTGATTCAGAGCCATAGTGGGCGCATCGATGTGTACAGCGAGCCGGGGCGCGGCAGCGTCTTCCGCGTGGCGATACCACTCATCGGCCAGCGCAAGCTCATCGGCCTAAATTCTACGCCTCCATCGAATTAAAGATTTCGGGAGTATAGACATGCGGGCGCGCAATGGCGCGCCCACCGTCTATGTCGTCCGCAAGCCCTCCATCAGCGAGGGCGTTAATCCTCGCCGGCGGCCTCGGGTTCGGGTTCCGGTGCCGGTGCCGGGGGGGCGTCGGTCGCGGCCTGCACACTCACTAGCGAGGGCAAACCGAAGTGCTGCCGAATCGCGTCTTCGATTTCGTCGGAGATGGTCGGGTTCTCGTTGAGGTAGGTTTTGGCGTTTTCGCGGCCCTGGCCGAGCAAACCGTCGTTATAGCGATAGAACGCCCCGCGCTTTTCGATGACGCCGAGGTCGGTGCCGAGGTCGATAATTTCGCCGACTTTGCTGATGCCGTTTTCGTAGAACATGATATCGAACTCGGCCTCGCGGAAGGGCGGCGCGACCTTATTCTTCTTGATGCGCACGCGGGTGCGGTTGCCGATGACCTCGCCGCTTTGCTTGATGGACTGAATTTTGCGGATGTCGATGCGCACACTGGCGTAGAACTTCAGCGCTCTGCCACCCGAGGTGGTCTCGGGCGATCCAAACATAACACCTACCTTCTCCCTTAGCTGGTTAGTAAACAGAACACATACATTACTCTGCTTAATGGCACCACTCAGCTTGCGCAAGGCCTGGCTCATGAGGCGAGCTTGCAGGCCGACGTGCGCGTCGCCCATCTCGCCCTCGATTTCGGCGCGGGGCACGAGCGCCGCGACACTATCGACGACGACCACGTCGAGCGCGCTACTGCGCACCAACGCCTCGCAAATTTCCAGCGCTTGCTCGCCGGTATCGGGCTGCGAGATGTACAGCTTATCGATGTCGACGCCCAGGCGCTGCGAGTAGGTTGGGTCCAGCGCATGCTCCATGTCGATGAAAGCACACAGGCCGCCGCGCCGCTGGCTTTCGGCGATGATGTGCAAACACATTGTGGTTTTACCGCTGCTCTCTGGCCCGTAAATTTCGGTGATGCGCCCACGCGGTACACCGCCCACGCCCAGTGCAATATCGGTGGCGAGGGAACCAGTGGGGATGGTATCCACGTTCATGTTGGTGGCTTCGCCCAGGCGAATAACCGCGCCGTCGCCGAACTTTTTGGTGATATTGGTTAAAGTGGCTTCGAGCGCCTTCATGCGCCCGTCGTCTTCGAACAGTCCGTCGTCCTGCTCGGTTTTTTTGCTCTTTCGTTTCGCCATGCTGGCCCCCGCATGAATTGTTCTTTAGTGTGGGTTGTCGTCTTGTGTAACGCCTATATGATGATAGCGTAAACCCTATTGTAGTACGAATGTTCTAGGATCACAAGGCCTCCACAATGAAAATATACACCAAAACCGGCGACAACGGCACGACTGGCCTGTTCGCAGGCGGGCGCGTGAGCAAAACCCACCCCCGTGTGAAAGCCTACGGCACGGTCGATGAACTCAACAGCCACCTCGGCGTGGCACGCGCGGCGGGCAGCCGCCACGACGACTGGCTGCGCAAAATTCAAACTGAGTTGTTCCACCTGGGCGCGGACCTCGCCACGCCGCTCGACGCGCAGGCCGAGCACATCACGCGCATCGAGGAAAGTGCCGTGACATGGCTCGAAGAGAAAATCGACCAAATGACCGGCGACCTGCCACCGCTCGAAAACTTCATCTTACCCGGCGGTGTCATGAGCGCGGCGCAACTCCACGTCGCGCGGACGGTGTGCCGCCGGGCAGAGCGCGACATCGTTTCCCTCGCCGAGCTTGAGCCGGTCAACGAGGTGAGCATCGTGTACCTCAACCGCTTGTCCGACTTTTTGTTCACCTTGGCGCGGGTGGAGAACCTGCACGCGGGCACACCCGAGGAGAAGTGGACCCTCGTGCGCTAAAGTGTGATGACGGTTTCGGTAGGGGCGATGGCGATGCGCAGCGAGCCTCGCCCTTGCGCTTTAGTTTCCCCGGCCCTTCGAGGATGTCGGTGAGCCGGGAGAGAAGACTTCACGACGGTTCAAGAAGGGATATCCGTTCTCTCACTCTGCCCACGGAGGCGGCCAATTCGGGTTTGCCTTCTCACGGCGAAATTCCCGCATCCAGCAGGCAGTCCTCGTATTCGAACTCGCGCGCATACCCGAGGTGACATTCTAGCGCGGTGTCTCGCTGCGCGGTGGGTAGGCGCAGCGTCCAGTCCAGGCAGCTAATCGGCTCATCGACCGCGCCCGACGCGATGGCGATGCGCACCTCATCGACACAGAAGGCTTGCAGCCGCGCGAGCGAATCCGCCGAGGTCGAATCGACGGTGGGCACAGCCTGGCTTTGCAGGTTCGGGGTTGGCGTAGGGAACAGGATCGACAAAAACGGATACACCAGCAAACCGACCATCATCAGCGCGAAGAACACGCGCCCGTGCGGCACCTGCGGCAACCCGGCCTCGAAGGTAAAGCGGTCGTCGAGCGTGAGCGGTTCGCCCCGGTCCAGCCGGTCCAGCCAATCGCGTGCGACGGGGTGGTCGCCCAGGGCACGCAGGGCCGCCCGCGCCTCGCGCAGCCGCCCCTCTTCGGCGAGGACCTGTGCGTAGGTCAGTTGCGCATCGATATCGTCAGCGATCATCGGTCGTGCGCCGCACCGGCTTCAGCAGGGACATATCGAAGCCCAGGAGGTCGTCCGGTGCTTTTTCCAGGGCCTCACGGACGGCATACGCGTCGGTGCGCAGTTGCGCCACGTCGATCGTCTGGCAGACATCCGGCAGGGCTTCGAGCCACTGCACGCTGCGGAGCAACATCTTCAGCGCGCCGCGTTTGTTCCCTCGCTCGATTTGATAGTAGGCTACCCCCACCTGCAACACCGCCCGGTACAAATCGCGGACGGGGCGCGCCTCGGCCACCCACTGCTCTTCGAATAGGTCGTGCTGGGGGTAGAACTCGCGGTTGTTGAACTTCTCGACACCCTGCACCGCGAGCGGCGGCAGCGGCTCCTCGCATTGGCTGCGCACCTGCTCGGTGCGGTCCTCACTTTGCACACGCGCGTGCTCTGCGATGAGGCCGGGCAGTGCCACTTGCAGGTCATCGGCACCGACGACGAAATCCGCGCCCGATTTCAGCGCTTCGGCGCGGGCGACCACATCATCGCTGACGAACACGATCGGGATGCGCCGCGTCGCGGGCGACGACTTCGGTGTGGCCGTCCAGTACATCCAATCCTCGACCGTGCCGTCGACGATGACCATCGCGGCCATCGAATCGGTGAGGCGTGTGACGTAGCGTTCGCGGTCGGTGTAGGGCGTTAGCCTGAAGCCGTCCGGCGGCGTGAGGGAGGTGGGTAGGTTGCCGATGAGCACAATGTCGTTCATGGTGGGTTG
>CAYSVE010000299.1:0-7174 GCA_964434365.1 uncultured Anaerolineaceae bacterium
CAAACGGCGCCGGGAAAACCACCACCATGCGCATCCTCACCGGCTACCTCCCCCCCACCGATGGCAAGGCCCTCGTCGCCGGGAAGGATGTCTTCGAGGAGAGCATGGCCGTGCGCAAACGCGTGGGCTACCTGCCAGAGAGTGTGCCGCTCTACCGCGATATGACGGCGCTGGGTTACCTCAAGTACATCGCAGAAATCCGTGGTGTGCGCAAACGCGGCCAACGGGCCATGGATGTGCTGGGCCGGGTGGGCCTGGAAAAACGCGCCAACAGCCGCATCCGCAATTTGAGTAAGGGTATGCGGCAGCGGGTGGGCCTCTCGCAAGCCCTGCTGCACGACCCCGAAGTGATTATCCTCGACGAGCCGACCATCGGCCTCGACCCGATTCAGGTCGAAGAATTGCGCGCACTCGTGCGCGAGCTGGGCCGCGACCACACTGTGATGTTCAGCACGCACATTCTCAGCGAAGCCGAGCAGGTGTGCGATAAGGTGGTCATCATCAACCGGGGCGAAATCGTCGCGTCGGGGGCACCGGCCACCCTCCGCGCCGACCTCGAAAGCGGTGGGCGGGTGCTGGTACGGCTGGGTAATGCCGTGATGGACGACGAGGCCAAACGCAACGAGGCCATGGCAGCTTTCGGCCAAATCGACGGCGTGCGCGCGGTCGACCTCAGCCCGGATGGTAACATCATCGTCACGCCCGATAGTGCCGACAGCGACCCGCGCCCGGCCATCGCCCAGGCGGCAGTGAGCAACAACTGGGACCTCATCGAATTGCGCGCGCGGGCCGTCGACCTCGAAGAAATCTTCCTGGAAGTCACGCGTCAGGAAATGGAGGCAACAAGCTAATGCTTGCAACATTTGCAGTTTTCAAGCGCGAAGTCGCGCTGTATTTCCGCTCGCCTATCGCCTATGCGGTGGCGTTTGCGCTGCTACTCTTCTTTGGATTACTGTTTAGCGCCAACGTCGTGCAAAGCGTGCAGTTCAACGGCTCGCAGCAGGGTGGGCAAATCCCTGCGACGCAGTTGAACAGCTCGCCAGGGCTAATGACCTTCTTGATGTTCCTCGTGGCCCCGCTGCTGACGATGCGCCTCATCGCCGAGGAAAACCGCGAGGGCACCCTGGAAACACTGATGACCTTACCGATAAGCGAAGGCCAGTTCATCACCGGTAAGTTCCTCGCGGCGTGGTTGTACTACACCGTGCTGCTAGCCCTTACGGGTATCCATGTATGGATGCTCGGTTGGGTTGGCGTGCCCGATTACGGCCTCATCGCCGGGAGTTACCTGGGGGCGTGGCTGTACGGCGGCGGCGTCCTCGCGCTGACGATGATCTGGTCGGCAGTGACGGAGGACCAAATCGTGGCGGCCTTCCTCGGCGCGGCGACGGTGCTGGTGCTGTACCTCAGCGATACGGCTGCGCTGTACGTCACCAACCTCGACAACACCGGTACCAGCGGCGCTATCAACGCGATTGCGGGGTTCTTCCGCGAAATTGGGCTAACTGTGCACTACAACGCGTGGATGGCGCAGGGCATCATTCGCCCTCAGGATGTGCTGTACTTCCTCTTTTTGATCGTGGGTTCGCTGTTCATTACCACGCGCATCGTGGAAACGCGCCGCTGGAGGGCCTAACATGACTGACGAAGAAAAGCAGAGCATAACCCCGGACGACGAGCCGGAAACCGAAACCACGCCAGACACCCCGCCCACCGTAGACGACGCGCCTGTGGCAGCGGCGACCGCCGACGGTGAGTTGACCGAGGATGCCGACGACGACGGCATCGACGAGCCGATTATTCCGCCGAACCTGCTGGTAGGCCTTACGATTGCCGGTATCGTGGTGGCGTTCGTCACGCTGTTGTTGCAGGGGCAGTTGGGCGTTATCGGGTACGCGTCGCTCGTCGTGGGTGTAATTTCGCTGGTAGCGCTCATCGTAACGGCCCCGCGTGTGCTGCTCGATGCGATGAGCGGGCGCACCTTCCGCTTCGGGGGTACGAGCGTACTTGTCACGCTCATTTTCATCATCATGCTGATGGTGGTGTACTGGTTCGTCGCCGAACTAGACCTCGAGTACGACCTCACCCAGACCGACGAATTCTCACTGAACGAGGATGCACAGCCGGTGCTAACGAGCCTCGGTGCCGACCCGAACGTCGGCCCTATCGAAATTTTGGGCTTTTACGACAGCAGACAGTTGAACGAGCAAGGGCGCACCGAGGCCCTGCTGCGAGACTACGAGCGCATCAGCGGTGGCAAAATCACCTACGATTTCGTCAACCCAGACCGCTCGCCACTTGTAGCCGAACAGTTCGGCGCACAGGGCGGCCAGTTGGTGGTGGTAGGCCAAACCGTCGAGGGTGAGCGCGACGTCGATAACGCCGAAGTCGTCGATACACGCTTCGCCTTCGACCAAAACCAGTTGACGAACGCGGTGCTAGCCGTGAGCGCCTCCGGCGATTTCCGGGGCTACTTCCTTAGCGTAACGGACGGCATCAGCATCGATGACCCCAGCCTGGGCGGGGTCGGCGACCTGCGCGACATCCTGGTGAACAGCTTCAACTGGCAGGTGGAGGAGTTCAGCTACCTCGACGTCATCGCACCCGATAGCGAAATCGAACTGGGTGCGCCGACTGTCGACGGGGAAGTGCTGACCATAGTCGGCGGCTCGCAGGAACTCGGCGAGGATGAGCTGGCGTTCATCACCGATTACGTCGATGCGGGTGGCAGCTTGGTTATCTTCGCTGCACCATCCGTCGACGGGCCGTCGCTGGCCTCCACCGAGGCGTTGAACAGCTACCTCGCGGAGAACTTCGGCCTCAGCTTTGGCGAGACCATCGTGCTCGATACCACGCAGGCCTACCAGGTTGCCGAAGTGCCGGTCGTCACCGACTTCGACCGGGCCAACTTCATCACGCAAACGCTCGACCCGAACGCGGTCATCGTCTTCCCGCTTACACGCACCATCGAGGTCGCTGAGGCGACACCGGAAAACGTTACGGTCGTCGAACTGGCGAGCACGAGTGGCGCATCGTACGGTAAAAGTGTGGAACAGTTGATCGCGCAGGAGGTCGAGCAGGTGGGCGAAGACCCTGATGGGCCGTTCGTGGTGATGGCCGCCGCCGACAACAGCGACACGGGCGCGCGCGTCGTGTTGGTAGGCAGCCAGGAAGTGCCAACCAACCAGTGGGCGCTGGTTCAGCAAACCGGCAACCAGCAGATTTCGTTTAATGCGCTGGTGTGGGCCACCCGCTTCGATGAGTTCTTCGAGGAAATCCCGCGTGTGGATCAGTTCGATGTGCGCCCGCAGGACCAGCCGGTGTTCGCAACGGCGGATACCCTGCGGACGATCAGCTTCATTTCCGTGTTTTTGTTGCCGCTATCGGTGCTCGGTCTCGGTGTAGCGGTGTGGTGGTTGCGCCGCGCCGACCCGGCCCAACAGTAAAAGGAGGAAGTGAGCTATGCGTTTATCTAACTGGCGCACGATTGCCGTCCTGGTGTTCAGCATCGGTGTCATTATCGGCATCATCGTGTATAGCAATGTACAAGAGGCCGACGCCCCAGCCCTCACGCCGGACGCGTCGGAGGCGGAGAGCGGGCCGCTGTTCCCCGATGTCGATCAAACGACGGTGACGCGCTTCGAAATCCGCGAGTTGCCACAGGAGCCTGACGAAGCGGCCACCGAGGAAGCGACGGAAGCGCCTGAAGCCGACGACGAAGACCCCGACGCCACCGAAGAACCCACCGAGGAAGAGACGCTCGGGTTCGTGGTCATCACCAAGGATGACGCCGACGTGTGGACCATCGAGGAGGCCAGCGCGCCCACCGAACGCGGCACCGACCAGGTGACGGTGGTGGGCAGTGTGGGGGTCTTCACGAGCCTGCAATATACCGACCGCTTCAGGCTCGACGAGACACAGGGCGACCTCGATGCCTTTGGCCTGGCGCAGCCCGCGAGCACCATGCTCGTCAGCGGCACCGACGCCGATGGGGCGGACTTCTCCGCGCAGTTGTTTGTGGGCAACCGCAACCCCAGCGGCCAACAGGTGTACACCCGCATCGACGACGACGAGGAGACGATTTACCTCGTTTCGCGCACCGAGGTGCAAAACCTGTCGGCATACGCCAACGAGCCGCCGTACGTCCCGGCACCGACGGCGACCCCGCCGCCTTCGCCTACGCCGAACCCGTTCAGCGAGGTGGAGCAAACACAAACGGCTGAGGCCGCCTTCGCGGAGCAGTTCGAGGACCTCGCAACCGCCACCCCGGCGGGTGATGTGGGGCCGCAACTACCCGATGACGAAGAGACTGACGAGGCCGAGGTTCCGCTGCCGGATGATGAAGACGCCGACCCTGGCGAGGGCGACGAGGCCGAGGTTCCGCCGCCGGATGATGAAGACGCCGACCCTGGCGAGGGCGACGAGGCGGACGAACCCGATGTGACGGACGAGGCAACCGAGGAAGCTGACGCAACCGAGGAAGCCACCGAAGAGTCCGAAGACGAGTAAAGCGCTCGTTTTCGCAATGTGTTTCAGGGGCGAGTTTCCGAACTCGCCCTTCGATCACATCCCCCCGCCCCAACTACGAGAGCTAAAAGAATGCCCCGTCGCCTTGTTCATACTTCGTCGGTAATCCTATTCATCGTATTTGCGGTTGTGTCGGTTGCGCCGACGTCGCGCGCACAGGGTGCCGACACCTCGCAACTCACGCGCGATCTACTGCTGTACATGCCAATCGTATCAGGGTTGAGCGAACTCGTGGCGTACGATCCCATCACGGGTGCGCATACAACCCTTGCAGAGCCATTCAGCAGAGACTGGCCTTACGCGATTGATGGTCGTGGCCGCCTAGCGTATGCCTCTCAAGCGGAAGGTGACCAGGACATTTACCTCATCGACGCCTTTGCCGACCCGCCCACCCGCATAAACATCACCAATACCCCCAATGCACCCGAATCGCGTTTGCTGTGGAGCAAGGATGGAGAAACCCTGGCCTTCACTGGGGCTACGTTGTTCGAACCCGGCATTTTGTTCATCTGGCAGGGCGGCAATCCGCTTGCGATACAACCTCGTACTGCGGATAGGGTCGGGGTTCAAGAAGATAGTCTAAGAATTCGGGAGATTAGGGGGACCGAAGTCCTTTACACGCTGAGCGGCTCTGGCATGGATAAGACACTTATTGCCCTGTTTAACTGGCAAACAGGCGAAGAAAGCTATATCACGCCTGACACCGTCGCAGTGGAACCGGAGGAGTATCATCTGCTTTGGGGTCCAGATGGACGCATTGCGATCGAAGCCATCTATCGCGGACGTGAGTATTTCGGCCATCACGGTTTCAGCGATGTCTTTCTGTGGGATGGCGAGCAGACCGTCGAAATTCCCAACCCCACGGGGGACAGCGAATTTACGCCGCAGGGGTGGAGTAACGAGGGACAACTGGCACTTACTACGCGCGAGGACTATGTAACCAGCCTTTTCATTTGGCATGGTCAATCGGTGACAGCAGATGGCGCACCGGACGTAAATAGCTTTACCCATGTGAGCGCTGGTTTTCGTACGGTAAATCGCGTTTTGTGGCCCCCCGACAACCAACTGATTTTCAACGCCGAGGTGTCGCACGATGATCCAGATCAGTATTACTTATGGGACGGCACCCAGCCCATCGATATTTCGCAAACGCCACACTACAACAAATTTGGCCTGTCGTGGAGCCGTGATGGCCGCTACTTGTTTACATCAGACTTAATGGCCCCAGGCGACAAGGAAGTTCATGTGCGCAGCCCAGAAAACGAACGCATCGCGTCACTGCCTGCCGAGAGTTACGGTGACCCCACGTGGGGCGCTAACGGTTACATTGCATTCTGCCAGTCGATTACACTGCTGGTATGGGATGGAACAGAGGTGGCTGAGGTGACTCACGGTGCGGACGCATTTTGGCTCGTCGAAGGCGGCTATGGTACGCTTTGTTGGATGGGCTAGAGTCGCCACAGGCGAGACTGCGAATCGCAGCACGACAATGGCTCCTTACAAATCGTTGTTCGCCTGGAACCATTGTCGCGGACTTGCGCCAAAATTACCCGACGCTTGCCCCACGTTGGCGTGCTGCCCGCCCTACTCCCCCACGATGAAGGTGCACGAGCCGGTTTCCTCGCTGTTGGCCGTGCCCGGCCCGAAGGTATCGAAGCCGTCGTAGATTTGCTGCGACCACGTGAGGCGATACGCGATGACGTGCTCACCGGCTTCGAGCGGCTGCGACGGCGCAAACCAGTACACAACGAAGCTGTTGCCCTCGCGCTCGGTGGGCTGGCGATACTGGCGCAGGTTCGTCAGTGGCTCGCCGTCGAGCGTGATTTCGTAGCGCGCCGCGCTCAGGTGGTCATCGATTTGCGGCTCGGTGGCCGCGTACCAACTCCAGAAGATATCGATGGTACTGCCCGCCGCAAGATCGGTGGGCGCAGGCCGGTTGAAGCTGTCGTCGTCGCAGTACGCCAAGACATCGACCCCCCGCCGCACACGCGGGTCGACCGGGTCGGCGGGGGATGCGCTGTCGTCGTCGTCGGCGGCGGCATCCTGGGCAGCAGCACTCGCCGGCGCTGCCGATGTCGGCGTGCGGGTGGGCGTCCGCGAGGGGGTGCGCGTGGGCGGCACCGAGAGCGCCGTCGCGGTGAGGTTTAACGATTCGATGTCGATGACGGGCAGCAGCGCCTCATCGGCCACGAGCGCCGGGGTCGGCGTGTCGCTGGGGGTGGCCGTGCTGAAGTTTGGCGTCGGGAAGCCGCTCGCGCCCTCTGGTGACGGCACGGTGGTCGCGGTTTGTACGACGGCTGGCGGTGTCGCGGTGACCGTGCCGCCCCCAAGCACCGCCGTCGGGAAGACCGTGCCCTGCGCCACCGCCGTGAGGTCGGTGGTTGCCGTCGGGCTGGGTACGGGCGTGGGGGTATCCTGCAAGCGAATGAGCGACGAGGCCATCCACCCCTGCCTGCCGTCTTCCAGTTGAACATTTAGCCAACGACCATCGCTGCTTTGGCGCAGCACCTCGACGCCCGTGCCGGGGGCCAACGCCTCGAAGTCGCGGAAGTTCACGCCCGGCCCCTCACGGCCGTACACCCGCTCCAACGACGACACGAAGCCGAAAAGACGCGGCACTTCGGAGTGGGTGGGCGTATCGATCGGC
>CAYSVE010000300.1:0-7173 GCA_964434365.1 uncultured Anaerolineaceae bacterium
ACCGTTGTGCAAACTGGCCCTGGCTTTGTGACGGCAGATACGGCGGCCGATGTGATCGACTTCAGCGCGCGTGGCACCCGCTAGGGCATCCTCAGTGCGTTGAATGCGTTTTCTTGGCAGTAATGCCGAGCATCCTGGGGGCGAGGCCTTGGTCTCGCCCTTCGTTGTACCCTTACAAAACACGAACTGAATCGACAAGCATTAGAAATTTAAGGTTATTGCGATGGCATCCACCACAACTTCTGTAGACAAACCGAACAACCAGGACGAGCGCGTCAAAGAGACAAGCACTTTGCGCCGCTTGCTGCGCAGGCCAGAGGCCGGTGCCGTCGCTGGTGCAATCGTTATCTGGATTTATTTCGCATTCGCCGCTGGCCGCGACTTCTACGGCGCGAGCGGTCTTTCGCTCTTTCTCGAAACAGCCTCCGAGTTGGGGATTCTCACAGTTGCCGTAACCCTGTTGATGATTTCCGGCGAGTTCGATCTCTCGATTGGGTCGACGATGGGGGCGGCGACCATGGCAAGCGCCATCTTCGCGACGACCTATGCGTTACCGCTCCCGGTTGCGATGCTCTTGTCGTTGATCATTGCGCTGGCCATTGGCTTTTTCAACGGATTGTTGGTGGTGCGCACCAAGTTGCCCTCGTTCATTATTACGCTTGGGTCCTTGTTTGCCGTCCGTGGCGCGACGATCGCGCTTTCGCTGGCTGCCTCCGGCACCTCCAATGTCGATGCGCTCTCCGGCAAGGTCGAAGGTTGGGCGTCGTGGCGTCCTATTTTTCACTCGGCTTTTTTCAGCCTCACCCGTGTGACCGAGCGGACCTCTTTCAGCGGCGAAGTGACCCAGATTACGTCGAGTATTGACTATGACGTGTCGATTTTGTGGTGGCTGGGCCTCATCGGTATTGCGACGTGGGTTCTGTTGCGCACGCAGTTCGGCAATTGGATTTTCGCCGTCGGTGGCGATGAGAATGCCGCCCGCAACACCGGCGTTCCGGTGAACCGCGTGAAGATCACCCTGTTTATGGGCACAGCTGCTGCGGCATGGCTACTTGCGCAGATTCAGCTTTTCGGCATTCAAAGCGCGTCATCACTGCGAGGCGACCTCCAGGAGCTGTTCGCGATTTCGGCTGCGGTTATCGGCGGAACGCTGCTCACGGGTGGTTATGGCTCGGTCATCGGTGGTGCGCTTGGCGCGCTGATTTACGGTATGGTGCGCTTCGGCGTGCCCGCTGCGGGTATCGATAGCGAGTTGTTCCGTGTGGTGCTTGGTGCACTGATCATCATCGCTGTGTTGGTGAACAATTTCGTTCGCAAGCAAGCGCTTGGGGGTCGCTAGCCATGGCAACACCGGTTATCGAAGTCAAGGACGTTTCGAAGTATTTCGGCAGCGTTATCGCGCTGAGCAAAATTAACATGCATGTGATGCCTGGCGAAGTCATGTGTTTGCTCGGCGACAACGGTGCGGGAAAGTCCACACTAATCAAAACCCTTTCGGGGGTGCACAAGCCCAGCGAGGGCACCTACCTTGTCGAGGGGGAGCCTGTCGATTTCAACTCGCCTCGCGACGCGCTCGACCACGGCATCGCCACGGTGTACCAGGACCTCGCGATGGTGTCGTTGATGAGCATCGCGAGGAATTTCTTCCTCGGCAGCGAACCAACAAAGGGCTTCTGGCCATTCAAGCGGCTAGATGTCGACGAGGCGAACCGTATCGCGCGCGAGGAAATGGCGAAGATGGGCATCGACATCCGCGACCCAGATCAGCCAGTGGGCACGCTCTCTGGCGGCGAGCGGCAATCTGTCGCCATCGCACGAGCGGTGTACTTCGGGGCGAAGTTACTCATCCTCGATGAGCCGACATCGGCGCTTGGTGTGAAGCAGGCCGGGACCGTGTTGCGCTATATTGCGCAGGCACGCGCACGTGGCATCGCGGTGATCTTCATCACGCACAACCCGCATCATGCCTACCCCATCGGCGACAAGTTCACGATTCTTAAGCGTGGTAAGACGCTCGGCACCTTCACCAAGCAGGAACTCTCCCGCGATGAGATGATCCGCATGATGTCTGGTGGTGACGAACTTGAAAAGCTTGAACACGAATTGCGCGAGTTTACCTCAGATAGTGCTGTGGCCGAACTTGCGGAAGATATACACGAAGAAAAAGAGGACGAGGATCGCCAGGCACCGCTAAAGCCCGAGGTGATGAAGCGAAGCGCGGAAATCGAGGAAGAAGACGACCAGGTTAGCCGTCGTCGGTAGCTAGCTGAACACGAATTGCGCAGGTCGCCGTTGTGGGTGTGACGGCGACCAGGTAACTATGCCGCGCTACTCGCTTTTTTCCAGGTTGTGGATGATCTGGTGTGTATGGTTCCACCAGAAAGCCGGGTGATTGTAGTTGTTCTCGGCAGTGGGCCAGCCCCGCCAGTAGGTCTCGTTGTACGGCACAATCTTCGATGCCTGCACCAGCGGAATAAACGGCATATCCTGGAACAGATGCACATACGCCTCCGCCACAAGGTCCGGCACAGCGGGGTCGCCGATCGGTAGCTCACCAATTCTATCGACAACTTCGGTGTATGCTGCCGCATTTGGCGTATTCCAGCGCCCGGTATTGTTGATACCCGGTGCCAGTGTGCCAGCCGGTACGACGAAATCGGTGGTGTAGCGGCTCATCGAGGCCCACGGTTCGAACACCGACCCGCAAGACAGCCATCCATACGCAATTTGATAATCGCCCGTGGGGGCAGCAGTACCCCAGTAGGTGGCATTGTCCACAGGTCGCGCGGCGGCATCGATGCCGACCCGGCGGAGTTGGTCGACGATAACATCGACGGTTGCGGTGTACTCTACGCTCGCCGTGTTCACGAGGATCGTTGCACGCAGCGTTTCACCGTCTTTTTCGTACAGGCCCTCGGTGTTTTGCACCCAGCCTTCCGCTTCGATCAACGCTAGCCCTGCAAAAATATCGGCAGATGGCACCAGCCCCATCCCCTCGGCCAATACCGCATTGATGAATGGCTGCATAGGTTCGTACTGCACGAACATCGTAAGTGAGGGTACGGTAGCGCCCTCGTACGCATGTGCGATAATCTCGTCTCGGTCGATGAGTAGATTTAGCGCCTGGCGCATGCTGGCACTCGCCCACGGCCCGCTCGTGGTGTTGAAATCGAGTTGACGTGGGCAAGGGTCTGCCCAGGCAAACGGGAGTTCATCGCGCCAAGCGATAACTTTGTCGTTCTGCGCCTGTAGGTTCTCGAAGGTGCCTAGCCGCATGCTGTTCGCCGCATCCAATTCGTTCGTAGCCATCAAACGCGCACGCTCATCCTCGGTGCTACTGCTGAGCCAGACAAGGCGCCGTGGAGCGGGCAAGTCGCGAAAGCCGACTTCGACACCCCACCAAGTGTCATGTCGATCCCACTCGACACGCGTTTCACTGGTGCTCGCTAGTGTGTAGGGGCCGGTGCCGATGGGCCAACCCGCATCTTCGTCGTAAAAGCGGAACGTAATAGGGTCGTGCCCGGCCCACACGTGCTCTGGCATAATGAGCACACTCCCGAAGTTGCGCACCGCGAAGTTATCCAGCAAAAAGCGTGGGTTCGGTGATTTGAGGACGAACTGCACCGTGTAATCGTCCACCCATGACACGCTAGCCACCGTTTGACGGAGAGTCGCTACCTCGTTGACAGTTGCGTTTTCCAAGCTAAGTAACATCTCGATTGTGAAGACCACATCGTCAGCATCGAACACCTCGCCATCGGACCAGCGCACACCCTCGCGTAGGGTCAGCGTCCAGCTATCTAGCGCATCGTTGGCGATGAGGCTAAGCCCTAACCACGGCTCGATGTCGGCGGTTTCGTAATTGAGGATGAACAGCGGTTCCCACATCGCCTGGTGTGCCCCATGCTGCCGCACCGCATCGGGCAGGAACCAGTTGAAGTTGGTTGGGTCAGGTATGGTGCGGTCGAGGTCGAAGATGACAGTATCTTCACGGGCGACATCCTGTGCGCCGGCGACCGGCATAAGGGTGAAAAATAAGGCAAAACCAAAACTTACCAATACACGATGATGGTATCTGAGCATCTACAAACTCCGAAGAATAATCTCTTTATTTGATAACTGCGTGATAAGCTATTGATTGGGTTGAGGTGTGATGAAGCTGGGGATCAATGCCAATAGTAGTTGTCAATGGGAGAGTGTGCAACAAGGTTCATCCTCAGAATAGCTAATCTGGCAGACAATTTACGCACGTACACACCGCACGACTAGACAGCACACGGGTGCACTCCGTGTACCAGAAAAACCGTTTCGCATATTTGTGCTTATCTACATCGCTTTTCTTGACCTCACTTTCCTTGCGCTGTGTAATGGCCTCCGCCTACTTATACAAACCGAGCAACTCAGCTTACCCCAAAGCAAAACACCCCCGTGAGAAATCACGGGGGCGTAACGGCTTTGCGACTGAAGTTGTGCGGCTAGCTCTGAAGGCTAATCGTACGAACTTCGATCTTCTGGTCGGGGCGGGGTGTCCAGGCCAGCGAGGCGTCGACACCGTAGATGTCGAACTGCTGGAAGAGGAACAGCCATGGCACCTCTTCGTAGATGATGGTCTGTGCCTCGGCGTAGAGCTGTTCGCGCTCTGCCGGGTCCAGGCTGGTGCGGGCCGCAAGAATCAGCTCAGCGAGTTCCTCGTTCGCGTAGTTGTTCTTGGTTGGTTGGCGAGCGAACGCACCAAAGAACACGTCATCAGCATCGAAGGTGCTGGTACCCCAGCCCATGAAGTGCGCCTCGGCGAGCGCGTCACCATCGCGATACTTGGTAAGCTGGTCTGCCCAGGCGTTGATGTTCAACTGCACGTCGATACCGACCTGTTGCCACTGACCAGCGAGGGCCTCAGCGACTTCCTGGTCCTGGGCGTAACGGCCTGTCGGCGCGTCGATTTCCAGGGTGAAGCCATCGGCATAACCGGCTTCTTCCAGCAGTTCACGAGCGCGCTCCGGGTCATACGGATACGGCTCGATGGACTCGTCCAGGCCGAAGGTGCCGAAGGCCAGCGGCACGGCGATCTGCGCGGCAGAACCTTCGAACAGGAATTCGACGATCTCGGGGACGTTGGTAGCATACTGCAATGCCTGGCGCACGCGCACATCAGCAAGCGCTTCGTTCTTGGTGCCGTCCAGCGCAACGTACTGGAAGAACGTGCTGGGCGTTACGCGAATGTCGATGGTGTCGCTTGCAATTTCCGTTTGGCGGAAGGCCGGGACGTTCGTGATGAGGTCGACATCGCCGGATTGCAGGGCGGCGACGCGGGTGGAGGTTTCAGGGATGGGGCGGAAGGTCACACTTGTGATCTCGGGAACACCGCGCCAGTAGTCCGGGTTCGCTTCGAGCACAAGCTGCTCATCGCGTACCCACTCGACGAAGGTGTAGGCACCTGTGCCGATCGGCTCTTCGGAGAGCACTGCCGGTTCGGTCATCTCGAAGTGATCCTTCGGAATCATGAACCACTCGCTGAGGCGGGCCGGCAGCAATGGGTACGGGTCCACCGTGTTGATGCGCACCGTAAAGTCATCGACGATGTCTACGCCTTCGATGACGGCGAAGCGGCTCGTCAGCGGCGAACCGAGGTCAGGGTTCAGCGGGCGCTCCAGCGAGAACTTCACGTCCTCGGCGTTGAATGCCTCACCATTGTGGAAGGTGATACCTTCGCGCAGGGTCACTTCCCAGGTGGTGTCGGTGACGTTTTCCCAGGCGGTGGCCAGGCCCGGCTCCAGTTCTAGGTCAACGTTGCGGTAGATGAGGGTGTCGAAGATGTTGCTCAAAATGCTGGTCGTGAAGGCGTCGTTCTGCAACTGTGGGTCTAGCGACGCGGCGTCGGTACCCAGCGCGATGACGACGCTGCTCTCGTCCTGCGCCATCGTGGGCACAGCGAGGAGCATCAGCAGTGCGAAAACAAGTATCACCTGCGTAAATTTACGTAACATCGTACCTTTCCTTCGTGTTGGATGCTTTGAGTAGTCTCCACGTAAACAGATGATGGGAGACGGGGCGATTCTTACTTTGTCTTTGCAGGTATAACAATTTGTTTATGGTAGGTTAGCCCTGGCGAAGGGTGGGGTCCACCAGTTCGCGCAGTCGATCTCCCAGCAAGTTGATCGCCAGTACCGTGAGGAAAATGGCGATGCCGGGAATCACACTTACCCACCAGGCTGTCGCGAGGTAGTCGCGCCCGGCGGCGACCATGCCACCCCACGTTGGGGTTGGTGGCGGTACACCCAGCCCGAGGAAGCTCAACGACGCCTCGGCCAAGATCATCGTGGAAATCGTCAGCGTCGCGATCACAGTTATCGGCGCAGCGATGTTCGGCAAAATGTGCAAAAAGATGATCCGAACATGACCGGCTCCCATCGACCGCGTCGCCTCGATGAATTCGCGCTCGCGCACGCTCAGCACCTGTCCACGCACGACACGTCCATAGGGTACCCACCCGGCTAACCCAAGCACGATGACAACATTCGTCAGGCTAGCATCGAGCACGGCAGCGACCGCCACCGCGAGGATCAAAAATGGGATGGCCTGCTGTACATCGGCGATGCGCATCAGCACGCTATCCACCCAGCCGCCGAAGTACCCGGCCAGCAACCCCACTAACACACCGATAAACCCCTGAATAGCGACAACGCCCAGGCCAACGATCATCGAAATGCGCGCGCCAAAAATGATGCGGCTGAGAATGTCGCGCCCGAGGGCGTCGGTGCCCAGCCAGTAGCCGGGTTCGGCGTTTTCGCCGCCCCAAACGGGCGGGCGCGTCCGCAACCGCAACGACTGGAATTCGGGGTCGTGGGGGGCGAGGATCGGCGCGCCGACCGCCATCACGATGACGATCACCAAAACGACCATACTCACGAGCGTGACGGGATTGGTGACCAGCGATTGAGCGATCAACAGCCATTGTGGTGTGGCTGGGGTGTCGAGTTCATCGCGCTTGAGTTTGACGACGTGCGTGTTACTGGTATTGGCAGCCATAGGGTTATCCTGTCACCCGAATGCGCGGGTCGATGAAGCCCTAAACGATGTCGACCACAAGGTTGATGATAATCACCAGAACTGCCACCACGATCACGAAGGCCTGCACAACCGGGAAATCGCGGTTGCCGAGGGATTGCACGAGCA
>CAYSVE010000301.1:0-7167 GCA_964434365.1 uncultured Anaerolineaceae bacterium
GGCGTTGCAGATGGTGTTGCGTGCACCGGTCGCACTTGCACAGGATGATGTCGTAACACTGTTGTTCCGCCAGAACGATGAGCCGACGCAGGTTCAGGGCCTGTTCGACGCGATTGACCGCTGGAACGAAGCCAACCCGAACATTCAGGTAGAGTTCGAAACCGTGCCCTGGGCCGATGCGCAGGATCAATGGGTGCGCGAAGTGCAGGCGGGCGGTGGCCCCGATGTGGCACAGATCGCGTTTGTATGGACACGCGACCTTGCGATTAACGAACTGGTGACGAACCTCGACCCGTTCATCGAAAGCTCGGCACCGGGTGCAGGCATCGATGACTTCCTGGGCACCGACCTCGGCATTTACGAAGAAAGTGTTTTTGGCATTCCGTGGTCGGTCGACACGTTTGTGATCCCCTATCGCCCCGACTTCTTCGAGGCCGCAGGTATTGCAGCGTTCCCGCAGGACTGGGAATCGTTCTACGAAGTAGCGGCGCAACTCACCCAGGACACCGACGGTGATGGGCGCACGGATCAATTCGGGTTCTGCTTCCCGGCGGGTAGTGGCCCCACCGGCGGTATGTGGTTCCTCGTGAACTACTACCTGTGGAGCCGTGGTGAGTTCTTCGTCGAACCCACCGAAGACGGTGCAAGCTGGCAGGTCGGCGTAACACCCGAGAGCGTTCAGGGTGCGATGGACTACTACAACCGCTTCTTCGAAGAGGGCATCACGCCGCAGTCGTTGATCGCGGTGACATCGTGGGGTGACCCGGAACTGGTGGGTGGTATTGGCCGTGGAGACTGCGCGATGGGCTTTATGCCACCGGCGACCTTCCGCGCTGCCATCGAGCAATCTGACGTGCCGTTAGCCACCGGGCCGATTCCGCAGGGGCCAGATGGCCGGATTTCGCACCTGGGTGGGCGCACGCTGGTGCTGAACCCCAACACGGAACATCCCGACGAAGCATGGGAGTTCCTGAAGTACCTCGCCAGCGCCGACACGTTCGAATCGTACACCGAGTATCCCGCTCAGGAATCGTTGCTGTCTCAACTCGAATTCCCTGAGGCGGAGCTAGGCTATGTCGAGCAGCTTCCGTTTGCCATTACCTTTAGCCAGTACATTCTGTCTCCGGCACCGGTAAGTGCGATGTGGGACCCGGTCAATCGTGAGTTCGCTGCTGTGTACTCCGGCTTGAAGACCAGTGAGCAGGCGGCTGCCGACCTCGTGGATACGATAGGCGAAGTGCTTGCCGAAAACATGGAATAGGCGACGATGACCTCGGACCAACTTGCGCCGGGGCTAGCAAAAACAAAAACAGCGTCGAGCCGATGGGCATTTTCCCGCCGGCTCGAACCCTATCTGTTGTTGCTACCTGCACTCGTGGTGCTGTTCCTGTTTTTCTTTGGCCCTGCTGTTTACAACATCTATCTGAGCTTCCTCGAAATTAGCCTGTTCCAACTGGCACGTGGCGGCGAGTGGGTTGGCTTGCAGAACTACGTCGACCTCGCAACCGATGACGAGATTCGGACGGTCATCTGGAACACGGTGTTCTGGCTAACGTTCGTGACGGTTGCCATCCGCATGGTGTTGGGGATGGGCCTTGCCCTGTTGTTGAACACGAAGGCGCTAAAACGCTGGCGCCTGACGGGGTTGGCGCGGTCGCTGCTGCTGTTGCCGTGGCTGACGCCTCCGGTGGTGGCCGTCGGTGTGTGGCAGTGGATGCTGCACCCACGATACGGGGCCGTCAACCTCATCCTTTTCGAGCTTGGCTGGATCGACCAGGGGATTCCGTTCCTGGTGAATGTGTCGACGGTGTGGTGGAGCATTGTGGCGATTTTCGTGTGGCGCGAACTGCCCTTCGTCGTCATTTCGCTGCTCGCGGGCTTGCAGTCGATTCCGCAAGACCTCGAAGAGGCGGCGCGCATCGACGGGGCCGGGAACTTTGGCGTGTTTTTGCACATCACGCTGCCGCTTCTCAGGCCGGTGATCGTCATCATCATCCTGCTCACGACGATATGGACGTTCAATAATTTCGTGTACGTGTGGCTGACGACGCGCGGCGGCCCTGGCAATTACACCCAGGTGCTCGCAACGCAGATGTACACCGAAGGCTTCACCAATTACCAGCTTGGCCTGGGCGCGTCCATCGGTGTGGTGATGAGTGGCATCATGATGGTATTTGCGATCATCTATTTCGTGACTGTGTTTAGAAGAAGTTTGGGGCAATCGACATGAGCACATCGCGCCCGATGCAGTTTGTAAAGGACCTGCTGCTTGTCGTGTTCACGTTTGCGGTGCTGCTGGTGTTGATCTTCCCGTTCATCTGGCTGGTGCTCACGTCGATTCGCCCAGCGGCAGATTTGTTCCTGGATGACTTCCAACTGCTCACCGGCTCGGTCACATTCGAGAGTTACCGCACGCTGTTGGCAACCACCGACTTTCCACGGTATATCCTCAACAGCCTGTTTGTGTGTTTGACGGCCACGTTCTTCACAGTGACGATTGGCCTGCTGGCCGCGTATAGCTTTTCGCGTCGGCAGTTCCAGTTTCGCAACGTTCTGCTCATTATCGTGGTCTTCACGCAGTTGTTTCCGTTCATCATTCTCATCACCCCCGTCTATGCGATCTTCTTCCGATTGGGGTTTGTGAATACCTACCACGGCCTCATCATCGCCTACATCGCGATTACACTGCCGTTCGCGGTGTATATGTTGTTGGGGTATCTCGATAGTGTGCCGCGCGAATTGGACGAAGCGGCGATAATCGATGGCTGTTCGACCCTTGGTGTGATCTTCCGGGTGGTGCTGCCCGTCGCGATGCCGGGGGTAACGGCGACCGCGATTTATGCGTTTGCACTGGCGTGGAATGAGTTCTTATTTGCGCTTACACTCATGACGCAGAATGAACTCAAGACGGTACCGGTAGGGTTAGCGGGCTTTTTCGGGCAGTACACCACGCAATGGAACCTGGTGATGGCGGCGTCCGTCGTGGCGACGATCCCAACGCTGATTATCTTCCTGTTTCTTCAGCGTCAACTAATATCGGGTCTGGCAGCAGGGGCAGTGAAATAATGAACACCATATTGATCTTGATAGACAGCCTGAACCGGCACTATCTATCGGCCTATGCCGACACGCACGTCCGCGCGCCGAATTTGCAACGCTTCGCCGAAAAGGCTTGGCGCTTCGACAATCACTTTGTGGGCAGCCTACCCTGTATGCCTGCCCGCCGAGAGATTTTCTCTGGGTTTAAAGAGATGATGTGGCGACCGTGGGGGCCGTTGGAAATCTTCGATGAACGGCTGCCGCGTTTGCTAGAGAAACAGGGTTACACGACGGCCATCGTCACCGACCACTACCACTACTGGGAAGAGGCCGCCAATGGCTACCTTCAAAGCTTCCAGAGTTCCGAGCTGATACGCGGCCACGAAATCGACTTCTGGAAACCCGCCGTCCGCGACGATGCGGATGTGCCGGCCTGGGTCAAGAATATCGAACAGTGGCGGCCCGGCGATTGGGGCCGGAACTATTACGGCAACGTCAAGGACTTCAAAACGCAGGAGGATTACTTCCCGGCGAAGGTGATGATGGGCGCCGTGAACTGGCTGGAACACTATGCGAAACGTAGCCCCTTCTTCTTGCAGGTCGAGTCGTTCGATGTGCACGAGCCGTTCCATTTGCCCGAGCCGTACGCCTCGATGTACGGTGACCCTGCTCTCGCTGACCAGTTTTCGTTGTGGCCGCCCTACCAAAATGTGGATGACCTGGCGCGCTACATGCAACAGGCATCGCCGGAGGCATTGGACTTTGTGCGTGCCCAGTATGCTGGCAAGCTGACGATGGTCGATCGCTGGTTTGGTGAGCTGATGACCACGTTCGACCACTACAACTTGTGGGACGACACGATGATTATCATCACCACCGATCATGGCCACGACCTCGGGGAGCGCGGCGTATTCGGCAAACAGTACCCGCACTGGGATTCCCACGCCAATATCCCGATGTTTATCTGGCATCCCGACTACCCCGGCAACGGACAATCCATCTCGCAAATCACGCAGACCATCGACCTGTTCGCCACCGTTTTGGACGTCGCAGGTGCCGATATCCCAGAACGCAGCCACAGCCGCAGCGCCCTGCCGTTGATGCAGGGCAACAGCACGAACAAACGCGAGGCGATCACGTATGGATTTTTCGGGCAGGGGGTGTGTTGTACCGACGGCGCGTGGACTTATATCAAGTCACCGGTTTCCACCGATAACCTGTACTACTACTCGACGTTGATGTTCCGCTCGTTGATTGCGGAGAGCGACGAGGTGATGCCGGTCGATTCTGGCCAGTACATTCCAGGTGTGGCTGTGCCCCAGTGGAAAATCCCGATTAGCTTCCGTTTGGTGAGCGAGGAAAACTTCCTGTTCCATCGTGCGGAGGACCCGGGGCAAACGCAAAATCTTTGGGACACTGCGCCAGAGCAACGCCAACGTATGGAAAACGTCGTGCGCGAAATCATGCACGCCGAGGGTGCGCCGCCCGAACAATTCGAGCGATTGGGTATTCCCAGTTGACGCGAAAGCGCATGTTGCCTGTTGCGCGACGTCATCACAAGAGACATCGCAGCACGGGCCAGGCGGGGGTCGCGCATCGGTTTTAGCAGTTGCAGCGACCCTCCCCGCCGGTTGTTTAGCGTGTCGCGCTCCAGCTATCGCTCAACGAAGCTTCTTCAGCCACGAAGGCACATAGGGGAACTTGTCCGAGCCGGTTAGCTGCCCGTACTGCTCGATTTCAGTTCGTGGATGCACCGTCGGCGTTTTACCTTCGACGGCCTGTATCCGCGCGAGAAGGCGCTCACGGAGTTCGGCGGCCACCACCTGATGCGACTGGTAGCCGATGAGGTTGTGCAGTTCGTAGGGGTCGTTTTCCAGGTCGTAGAGGAACTGCTCGGCGTAGGTCTCCGATGCCGATTCCTCCCACGGGTCGGCCTCAGGCGCATCGATGCAGTACTTCCAGCGGGCGGTGCGCAGCGCGCGGCCTAGCTGCGCCTCGCTAATTTGGATAAACACGTCATCGGGGTAATCGGCGTCCGGGTTGTGTATCAGCGGCAGCAACGATTGCCCCTGCATTATTTCGGGTTGGTCGATGCCTGCGGCGTTCAACAGGGTTGGGGGCAAATCTACGAGGCTTACGGGGCGATTCACGGTGCCACCGCCATCGAAGCCGGGGCCAATCGCCGCCATCGGCACCCGCACCGAGCTTTCGTGGCACGAGCGTTTGTACTCCGCATTGCGCGTTTTGAAGTGGTTCCCGTGGTCCGATGTAAACAGCACAACCGTGTTATAGAGGATGCCCATGCTCGTCAACGCGTCGAGCAAGCGCCCCAGCGCCTCATCTAAGCGTTTGACCATGCCGTAGTAGCCCGGAAGGTGCATCTGCGCCGACCCACCCAGGGCGATCAGGTCTGGCGGGGTCCAGCGGGCATGATATTGCTCGGCGTAGCCGGGCGGGGCCGGGTAGGCATCGGTGTGGTTTTGATGATGCGGCTCAAGGTACGACAAAAACAGGAAAAACGGCTTATCCTTCACCCCATCGATGTAACGGATGGCGGCGTCGGTTTGGGCGTCGACCCGGTAGCCGGGCAGCTTTTGCTCGGCACCGTCGTTGTCGTATAGGCGCGTGTCGTAGGCATCGGAGACAAACTCCAGCAGGTTGGCGGCAAGCCAGTATTTGTAGCCACCCCGCTCGGCTTCGGCGACCGGCCCATGACTGCTGCGATCGGCAAGGTGCCACTTGCCAATGTAACCAGTTTCGTACCCGGCATCGTTGAAGTGATGTGCGAGCGTTTTGTGCGATGTATCGAGCGGTATCGTGTTTCGGTAGCAGCCTGTTTCGGTCGCATACAGGCCAGTCTGCATCACCGAGCGGCACGGCCCGCATACCGGCTGCGGCGTAATCGCCGTGGCGAAGTGTGTGCCTTGTTTGGCCATCCTGTCGAAGTTCGGGGTGAGGTTCAGCGGGTTGCCGTGGACGCCCGTTGTATCCCAGCGTTGTTGGTCGGTAAAAAAAACGATGATGTTTGGTGGGTTGCCATCCGCTGCCATAGGAATTTCCTTTTTCGGTAAACACTATTTTTTGTACGCCCGGCTGGCGCGTCCCGACGTTGTAACTTATCTGCGAATAATTGACAGGGCTGTCAGTAGCTGTTATATTACCAATGACAAGGCTGTCATGCCAAATTTACGCGTGCGGCTGCACGGTCTCAAATATTTTTCTTTACCTCATCCGGGAGAACCGGTTTGGAACGAAACATCGTCACGTTGGAGCAAGTTGCGAAGCGCGCTGGCGTTTCCATGAAGACGGTGTCGCGCGTGGTCAACAACAGCCCCCAGGTCGCAGCCAAAACACGCCACCATGTGCAACAGGTCATCGAAGAACTAAACTACCAACCGAATCGCCTTGCCAGCAGCCTTGCGAGTGGCCGAACGAACACCATCGGTGTGCTGGTGCACCACTCGGTGCAACAAATTTTCGCGTACCCATTTTTCAGCGAGTTGCTGGGTGGTATCACGAATGGCCTACGAGAGCACAAGTACGACCTGCTCCTGCGCTTCATGGGCGAGGACGTCTCTTATACCGAGCTTTACGACCAGCGCCGTGTCGATGGCCTTATCGTCACCAATGCCCCCATCGGCAAGCTCGGCGAGATGGGCGGGCTACTGAATATCCCCTGTGTGTTTACCAGCCGCATCGCACTGGATAACAATCCATCACATTTGGTCGATTCCGACTTCCGCGGCGCAATCTACAAAACGCTCGATCACCTGTTCATGCTCGGTCACGAGCGCATCGGGCTGATGACCGGGTCGCAGCATCTGGCGTTATCGCACATCCGCAGGGCGGCGTACTACGAGGCATACCAGGCGCACGGCATGCCAGTCGATGAGACGCTGGTCGTTACATCGCCACTATTTGCCGACTCGCAAGCCGTGCGAACCCAGCTCGAAACCCACTGGCTGACGCGATCGCCACGCCCAACTGCGATTATTGCAAGCGATGATGTCACTGCGGTCAATCTGCTCAACCAGCTGTCGCAGATGGGATATGTTGTGCCAGCCGATTTTTCCGTCGTCGGGTTCGACAACACCATGCTGGCGACGATCGCCAACCCAACCCTGACTT
>CAYSVE010000302.1:0-7163 GCA_964434365.1 uncultured Anaerolineaceae bacterium
GGCTACGATAGAAAAATGACCCCAATAACACAGGCGCAACAATAGCCAGGGTGCCGGGCACAGCGCCCACCCCACCGATGCCGAAAAAGCGGTACAGGTCCATCATCCCAGCCGTAATGCCCGCCGAAATCCACCCGCCAAACACCCCCGAAACGATAACGAAGGGTGCCCGCACATCAACGACCACCCCCGGCGTCAACTCGATGCCCAAAAGCATATCGCCAAGGCCGAACACGCCCATTGTTGATCCAAGGATGCAACTAGCAACCCACTCTCGTTCGTGCCGCAGAAATGGGGCGAGCTGGTAGAAGATAAACAGGAACCCCAGGGTTACCACGAGGCTTTCGGTTAATGCCAAAAATTGCTGTGGCATGTCAGGTTCTCGGACACCCTTCAGATACACACATTGTAACGATGAATGTGCACTCGTAGTGCAAAAATTAACGATGGATAACTATTTGTGCAACAAATACTCATTATTGTAAAGCTATTTAGCTATTTCTGTGTCCGCTTGGTCGTGCTGTTGATACGCCTCACCCCAGGCCAACATACTCAGCAGAATAGGATGCAAGCTGCGCCCAAGCGCCGTCAACGAGTACTCGACCTTCGGTGGCACCACAGGGTACACCTCGCGGTGGATTATGCCATCGGCTTCGAGTTCGCGCAGGTGTTGGGTCAACATCCGCCGCGATGCGCTGGGGATGTGGCGCTGTAACGTACTGAGGCGCTGCGTCTCCTCGAACAGGTAATACAAAATGAGCGGCTTCCACTTGCCACCGATGACCTGTACCGTGCGCTCGATTGGGCAGGACTCTGGCTTCATCACGTCGATATACTCCATTTGTTTTACAGGCACAAAATAGTACCTATGTGCGAAACATGTGCGTATTGCTGATTGTTGCACATACCGCCATCATTCTAGCACATCAATGCATAATTCTGCGGAGGCAACACACGATGACGACTATAGCCGTACACGGCGCGAGCGGTGTGCAGGGGGGCGCGATGGCGCGCGCCTTTTCGGCAGCGGGCGACACGGTACGCGCCCTCACACGCAACCCCGCCGACCTGACTAGCCAACCAAACCCTTATTTCGCCGACCTCAGCGACCTCGATAGCCTCAGAGCCGCCTACAACGGCCAGACGTGGCTGGCGCTACACATCCCATTTTTTGTACAGCCGCCTAACAACCCCATGACCTACCTGCAAAACGTCCTCACTGCCGCGAAAGATGCCAGTGTCGAGCAAATTTTGTGGAACCCCGGCGGCTACCTCCCCGACGAGCCGTGGGACCGCCCAGAAATCGACTTTCGCTATCACATGTTCCACATGATTAAGGACAGCGGCATTGCGTACACCGTCGTCGCGCCAGGTGCATACATGGAGAACCTCGCCGGGCCGTGGACAGCAGCCCTTGTTCGCGAGCAGAACGAACTTACCTACCCGATACGCGATGGCGACTGCATCGGCTGGATTACAGCAAACGATGTGGGGGCAATCCTCGCGGCGATGGCGGGCAAACCGGCGTACGTCAACACATTGCACGCGGTAAACGGGCCACACAACCTCAGCGGGCCAGAGATGGCCGCCCAGTTCAGCGAGGCGTTGGGTCGCCAGATCACCTTCCGCGCGCTAACGCCCGATGCGTTCGGCGCACAGCTTGGTGCCGTCCTCGGCGAGGAGGCCGGGAAAGGTATCGCCGCCAACTATCATTTTGTGCAATCGCATTGGGAAAAGCTGATGCCCTACCGCGACATGACACCCTTAACCGAAGCGCTCGGCATGGAACTCACACCGCTCTCGACATGGGTGCGCCACGCAGCCGGGGCATTTGGCGGCTAAATCGGCGAGGGTTACAGTGGGGCGGAAGGCGATTTTTCCGCCCCGAAGCGAGCACTAACCGGCCATCACCTCACGGATAGCCTCGGTGATACGCTCGGTGCTGGGGATCGCGAGCTTCTCCAGCGGTTCGCTGTAGGCGAACATCGCGCCACCCATGTTCACACGCTTCACCGGCGCATCGAGATAATAGATGCCCTGGTCTGCCGCGAGTGACACCAGGTCACCACCCCAGCTACTTGCGTGTGGGGCTTCCTCCGCCACGACTAGCCGATGCGTCTTCGTGATGGAGTTCAGCACCGTGTCGGTGTCCATCGGCGCAAGCGTGCGCAGATCGATAACTTCTGCGCTGATGCCCTCTTTTTCGAGGATTTCCGCCGCTTCAAGCGCGCGCTGCACCATCAACTGAATGCCGACGACGGTCACATCGGTGCCCTCACGCACGACCTTCGCCTCGCCCAGCGTACCAACCGTGCGGTTGTCTGGCACCTCGCCCTTCATGGCGTACATGCCCTTGTGTTCCAGCACGATGGTCGGGTTGTTCTCGGCGATGGCCGCGCGGAGCAGGCTATAGGCGTCGGCGGGGTTGCCCGGCGTGATGATCTTCAGACCAGGGGTGTTCAGCAGCCAGTTTTCGGCAGTTTGGCTGTGCTGCGTGCCGAAGCCGACCCCACCGCCCTGCGCACTGCGGATGGTCACCGGCACGACGAACTGGCCGCCACTCATGTAGCGGTACTTGGCAATCTGGTTGACGATTTGGTCCATCGCCACGGGGATAAAATCCGCGAACATCAACTCGGCGACAGGGCGCAGGCCAGTAATCGCCGCGCCAAGTGCCGCCCCGATGAACGCCTCCTCGCTGATGGGCGTGTCGCGCACACGCACCGGGCCGAACTCATCGTATAGGCCGGGCGTGGTTTTGAAGACGCCACCCGCAACGGCCACATCCTCCCCGAAAAAAATCACATCTTCGTCTTCTCGCATCGCGTCGGCCAGCGCCTCACGGACGGCCTCGCGGTAGGTCATAGTTGGCATAGGTTTATCCTGTATCGTTATATCGTTTTCGTGGTCACATCAATCGGGCGAGGCCCTGCCTCGCCCCTACCGACTTTGCACCGAAGGCAGGATTTTGTAGGGACGTAGAGTATGCTACACGTCCATTGGATGGATGATCGCCCTGACATGGCGTGCAATCGATATATGTGCCTTGTGACTACCCCTCGTAGAAGATGTCCGTCAGCAGGTCATCGGGCGTGGGGTAGGGTTCCTTTTCCGCCCACTCGACGGCCTCCAACACGAGGCGTTCGGTGGCCTGTTGCAGTTCGGCGAACTCCGTTTCGTCGATCTGCCCATCGGCGATCATCTTCGCCTTCAACAGGCTGATGGGGTCACGCTGCATCCACGCTTCGAGTTCGCCCTCGGGGCGGTACGGGCCGGTATCGGTGCGGCTGTGGCCTTTAAAGCGGTACGTCTTCATTTCGAGGAACGTCGGGCCATCGCCCGCGCGGGCACGGTCAGCAGCGGCTTTCATCTCGGCATACACCGTCTCGAAGTCCTGCCCATCGACCGCGATACCAGGGATGTTATAAGACATGGCGCGCACGGCGAGGTCTTCCACGGGGGTCGATAGATGCTGCGCGGTGTACTCGCCGTATTTGTTGTTCTCGGTGATGAACACCACCGGCAGCTTCCACACTGCCGCGAGGTTCAGCGTCTCGTGGAACGCGCCGATGTTCGTTGCGCCGTCGCCGAAGAACGAGACGGCGATCGCGCCGGTGCCCTTAACCTGCGCCGTGAGGGCGGCCCCGGCAGCAATGGGCAACTGCGCCCCCACGATGGCATTCGCGCCCAACAGGCCGATGCTCGCGTCGGTCATGTGCATGCTGCCGCCCTTGCCCTTGCAGCACCCGCTGATGCGCCCCATCATCTCCGCCATCAGCGACTTCACCGTCATGCCCATGGCGATGGCGTGGCCGTGCCCGCGATAGGTGCAGGTGACCGTATCGCCCGGTTGCAGCACAGCAGCCACCCCCGTCGACACGCCCTCCTGGCCGATGCACAGGTGCGTCGTCCCGCGGATCATGTTCGCGAGGAACATCTCTTGCAGTTTTTCTTCCGTCAGCCGAATTTCCAGCATTTTGCGCAGCGCGTGGGTGCGGGTATCCGCATCTTGCGCCTTTACCTCGACAGACGGTTCTGGAATGTTGATGGTAACCATGTTTACTCTATTTTCTCCCGACAATTTTTTTGATTGAACTGACCCGCATTTAGTGAACAGTGAGTTTGTCACGGACATAGCGCCATTCGTGAGCCTCTGAACTGAGATACTATAGCGAGGAGTGGCGACAGCGACGATTGTACCAGACCTCGATGTAATCAAAGATACAGGCTCGCGCTTCCTGACGGGTGGCATACCGTCGGTCTACGCACTCCGTTTTCAGCGTGGCCAAGAAGCTTTCCATTACCGCCTTGTCGTAACACGGCTCATGCTCACCAGGATGCCCTGCGCGGCCATCAGCTTCTGGTAATCAGCGCTGGTGAACTTCGCCTCGCTGATGCTGTGCAGTGTTTCGTTTCAGAATCAGGTGCTGGCTGAAGATAAGGGGCTGGCTTTCAAGATGTCGATGGATGACCAACTACCAGGCATCATCGTAGGCGATCGTGGACGAATCAAGCAGATTATTATCAATCTCGTGTCGAATGCAATCAAATTTACAGACCAGGGTGAAGTTGCACTGGATGTTGTTCAGCAAGGCTATAAGAACTGGTGCATTTCGGTGAGGGATACGGGAGTGGGTATCCCGGCTCATTTGCAGGAAACGATCTTCGATGAATTCCGTCAGATAGACGATAGTATGGAACGTGGTGGGACAGGACTTGGACTTGCGATCACCCGCAAGCTAGTGGAAATGATGGGCGGGGAGATCTGCGTAAGTAGCGAGATCAATTCGGGTAGCACCTTCACTATTACGCTTCCGCTCATTACTGATGTCGCAGTTGCAAACAATCACAAGCTCGAAGCGTGAAACAGGAGATAAACTTTGAAACGTAAAACGACAGGAATTCTGAGTGGGGCAGCCAGTTGGGTTGTGCTCATCGTTGATGATGTACCGGATAACTTGCTGGTGATTACAACAGCACTCAAATATCACGGTACTCAGGTCTATACGGCTACGAACGGTGAAGAAGGTCTCAAACTGCTAGGGACCGTTCGACCGACAGTTGTGCTATTGGATATTCAAATGCCAAAGATGAATGGTTGGGAGATGCTCAAAGCCATTCGGGCGAATTCCCAATGTGCGCGTATACCCGTCATTGCGATCACCGCCTATGCGATGCAAGGCGATAAAGAACGGATCCTCAATGCTAGCTTTGATGGCTATATCGCCAAACCCTTTGATGTTGTGACCGTTGCCGAGGACATCAAGAGATATGTGACCAAAGCAGTAGAGAATACCTCACAATGAAACACATACAATTATATTAAATTTCAATCCTGTAACCACAGACTATCCTAGCCAATGGGTTAGGTCAGCAGGGCGAAAAAACTATACCGGAAACTATACTCACAGAGGTTGCTATCCAGGCGACATTGTTGTAATATAACGTTAGATTTCAATGAAAGCACAGCAGAGAGCTGGGGATATGCCTCACAAAATTCTGTATATCGAAGACAACCCCAACAATATGCAGCTTGTTCGCAAGATGCTCAAGGTAACGGATTACCAACTGTACGAAGCAGTAGATGGCAATAGTGGCTATGAAACTGCTTTAAAAGTGTTACCCGACTTGATTTTGACCGACATCAACCTGCCTGACATTAACGGGGTGGAGGTCATTTCCTATCTAAAACAATCCCCTCTTTTGCATGATGTCCCCATTATTGCTATCACTGCCGACAACTCAACGAAGTTAGAGCAACAATGCCTCATCTCAGGTGCAGTAGCCGTCATGCATAAACCAATTAGCCGTTTTCACCTGCTGAATACGATCCGACGTTTTGCAGGAACCTCTAACCGATTGGCATCGGAGCAGAGACATACGCTACACGCAGATTTAAAGAAAGTGCTGGTCGTTGATGACCACCCAGATTTACGTGCTATTTTCGCCCGTACCTTTGACCGCCGTCACTTTGCGGTAACAATTGCATCAGATGGGGTCGAAGCGATTGAGCGTTTGCAAGAAGAGCTTCCAGATATACTGATTCTGGACATCAATATGCCGCGCCTTTCTGGCTACGAAGTATTGCGCTATGTACGCCAGAACCAGGGCACACAGGACCTGAAGGTTATTGTGGTCACTGGAAACACAATGGCAATGACGGCACCAGAGGCTGAGTTTGCAGACTTGCTGCTCATTAAGCCGGTTAGCATCAGTGATCTGGTCACGCTGGCTCAGCGCCTGATGCCAGCACAAGTCTAATCTACGAAACGATCTTATGTTAAGTGAAAGAAGCAGTATGGCACGAATTCTAATTGTTGACGACGATAAGACGGTTCGGGAAATGGTTGCCGATTGTCTGAAAGGCAAACACGATGTCGTCACCGCTGCTGATGGCCTCGAAGCAATGTCAAAAGCCGAGACCTTTTGTCCAGACCTGGTGGTCTGTGATGTGAACATGCCAAACATGAACGGTTTTGAGGTGTTTGAACAGTTTCAGTCCACTGAGCAACTGATGGATGTTGTGTTCATTTTTCTGTCCGGTTCTGATGACTGCCACACCGTCCGCCGGGGGATGACGATGGGCGCAGATGACTTTCTGCTCAAACCATTCTCGGTCAATGAACTGCGCCAGGTGGTCCGTCAGCGTCTGGAGAAACGAGAGCGACAGCGGGCATTGGTAACAAGGGAAGTCGATGAACTACGCCTGAACATCACGACAGCCCTACCACATGAACTGCGAACTTCAATCATGATCTTAGAAGGGTATGCACATCTTATTCTTGATGACCCTACTAACCAGGATGGCATGCAGCGAGAAATGCTGGAGAGCATCCTGAACAATGCTGCCCGATTACGGCATATGGCAGAGAAGTACATCTGGTATCTAAGATCACACCTGCCCGAAAAAATCAGTGCTGATGCTCGGACGGATACGCCCAGCGGTCACATTCAGCAATGTGTCTCTGTTATCGCTGAACGATTTGATCGTGTTGCGGATCTGAATCTTTATTTGGAAGATGCGCCAGTAGCAATTGACTCCGAGTATCTCAGAGAAATTGTTGAGGAAGTTGTTGAAAACGCCTTCAAGTTCTCGCAACCAGAGACACCCGTCACGATTACGGGAAGTCCTGTAGAGAATAGCTATCGGATCACATTTTCGA
>CAYSVE010000303.1:0-7160 GCA_964434365.1 uncultured Anaerolineaceae bacterium
CCAACTCGCCGGACGGACCCGGCGACGTCGCTCGACAATTAGCCCTGCAGGCCGCTGTCGATCTCGTCGAACGTGTCTTCGAGCGTGCTGCCGACGTTCGAGACGACGGTGATGATGGCGACGACAACGATGATGGCGGCGACAGTGGTGGCGGCACCGCCTTTAACGATGGCCGCATCAACGACGACCCAGCCGCGCCGATGGTCGGCTTTTGCGAGGGGAACGGCTTCGTGTTCTTCCAGGCAGAGGGCGGCGGCAGTGTAACGGTGGGGGTCGGTCAAATCAGCGCAGCGCTATCGCAGGCCACCGCGACAGGTGCCCCGGCACTCATCACCGAAACGTCGCGTTTACGCCTCGATGCCAACCCCGACCGGACCGTGAGCATCACCGCGCTGGAAATCCCCTTGACGGGCAAGCTGTACACGGGCACCTTCCCCGTCGATAGCTGCGGATTCGTGAGCACGACGGCGGTCGAGGAGTTGCCGAGTAACGACGGCGTGGGCAGCAATGCCAGCGGACAAACCTACATGATCCAGCGGGGCGACACGCTCCGGACCATCGCACGTCAGTTTGCCGTCTCGGTGGATGCGCTAATCGCCGCGAACGACATCGCCAATCAGGATCGCATTTTTGAGGGCCAAACGCTTGTTATTCCATAAGACATTATATAAGCCTATATCGACGCGCGCTGGCGGGCGACGGTGTAATCCTTCGAAGCCTTCGCCCGTCGCAACGTGGACTTTACATGTCATCGTCGCTGAGGAGTGGCAACAAGTTCGGCAGCGACGGCTCGACGCTTTGCAGAAACGCCAACGCCTCGGGGATGGTGTCGTAGTGGCGCACATTGGAGCGCGCGCTCATCCCCACGACCTCCCCTTTGGCGCGGTTGGCAGGGCTGTGCCCCACCGATAACACCCAGCCAAGCTTCGGGTGTTGGTGCCACTGCTGCCGCGTGAGGGGAAGCAGCCGCGGCAGGTTATTCACCCGGCGCGCGTCGATGAGCACGTGCACCTTCTCCTGGGGTGAAGCGTCGAGATAGTCTCGGTTGATGGTGATGTCGTTCGCTTCCAAGTCTTCCACATTGGATGTGGGGGGCATATCCAACCGAATAATGCGGCCCGGCAGCAACCAGCTTAACGAAATAGCCATTTCTGATGGTTCCTCTAAAGCACAATACGTTCCACACTGTCTAGTGTAACAGCATTAGGTGTAATGATGTGGGAAGATGGCATAGAAGGGATCGCCACCTTAGCCATAAGAGCTAGCTTTGGGTAAGTTATATTCCGTAATTAATGGGGATTTGAGCGTAGCTTTGGCTGTTTGGCAGGATACTATTGCGTTTATAACCCAATTTCACACCTAAACCCGCAAAACATTACGGTAGATTTCTAAGCCAAAATCGGCTCTTAATTGTCGCCCTCGGTAAGAAAGTCGGTGAGGTCGGGCAGGGTGGGGTCGGCATTTTGTAAGAATGCGATGGCTTCGGGAATCGTCGCGAAGTGACGCAGGTCGTTGTTTGCGGCCAGGGCGGCGACTTCGGCTTTCACCCGGTTTGCCCGCCTGGGGTGCCCCACCGAAAGCACCCAACCGAGCTTACGGTGTTGTGTCGACGGCATGCGTGCGATCGACAGCACGGGCGGCACCTCGACCGCCTGACGCGCATCGATGAGCATATGCACGACATCGTGCGTGCCCTTATCCAGGTATTCGCGGATGAGCGGTTCTTCAGCAGCCATGTAAATCGCAACGGTGGTGCGTGGGGGCATCACCTTCAGGACGATACGCCCCTCCACGAGCCACCTCAGTTGAATAGTCACAGTAGGGTTGCCTCGTTTATGGCATACCGCTATTGTACTGTAACTGACGCTGTAACTAAATCTACCAGATTGCGAGTAGAAACCCTTACCCGGCCCGTTCTAGTATGTGTGTGACGACGGTCGCTCCAGTGCCGCCGATGTTTTGTGTCATGCCGATACCAGCGTCTTTCACCTGGTTTTCGCCGGCTTCGCCGCGTAGCTGCGTCACGAGGTCCACCAATTCGTAGACACCCGTCGCGCCAACCGGGTGACCGCGCCCCTTAAGGCCGCCCATCGTGCTCACGGGCACACGCCCACTCACGAAGATGTCGCCGTTCTGGCCGAGGTCGATGCCCTTGCCGGGTTCGGCGAAGCCTGCCGCTTCGAGGCTTAGCACCGCAATGATCGAAAACGCGTCGTGCAGTTCGAACACATCGATGTCGTGCGCGCTGAGGCCGCACTGCGTGTAGGCTTTTTCTGCGCTTAGTTGCGCACCCCGCAGCGTCGTGAGCTTGGCCCGGTCTGCAATGCCGATGGTATCGGTCGCCGAGGCGCTGGCGAGCACTTTCACCGGTATCTGGCTGCTGATGTCCGCCACCTTGTCCATCGGGCACAGGATCATCGCGGCGGCCCCATCGCAAATGGGCGAGCTATCCAGCCGGTTGATGGGGTCTGCGATGACGGGGGAACGCTTGTACGCCGCTTCATTCACCTCCATTTTGAACATCGCATGGGGGTTGTGCTTCGCGTTGCGGTGTGCGTTAATCGCGAATGGCGCGAAGGCCTCGTGCGGCACACCATACTCGTGCATGTAGCGCTTCATGATGATGGCGTTGAGGCCCACAAACGTCGCGCCATGCACGCCTTCGAAGTCGGCATCGGCGGCTGTCGCCAACCCGGCGATGACCGCGCTTACGGTGGCGTCGGTCATTTTTTCTACACCACACACCGCCGCCACATCGACCAACCCACTACCGACGGCCATCACCCCATGGCGGAAGGCCGCGCCGCCACTCGCGCAGGCCGCCTCGACTGTCGCAGCCTCCATACCAGCCCACCCCGCGTAATCGGCTATCAACGACCCCAGGTGGGCCTGGTTACTCAGGCGAGGCGCGAGCATGTTGCTCACGTAGAGGGCCTCGGGTGCTCGTGTGAGTCCGGCATCGTCGACTGCTTTTTGAAGGGCATCGGCAGCCAGTTGACGCAGGCTGCGCTCCCACAGTTCACCAATATCTGTCTGACCGATCCCGATCACGGCCACATCGCGCATGTTGATACCACCTCGTATCGTTGTTCGTTATGTTGGTGTACCCTAACATAAGTGAACTCTCAATTGCTCTCAGGCAGGTTTTGAGAGATAAATAAGGTAACGAAGTTGTAACGTCACTTGGTGGTAATATTATGGCCCTCCCGAACGATGAGCGCGTGAGCGAAGCGGAGTACCTCGCCGCAGAGCGTGCCAGCGATGTACGACACGAGTACATCAACGGCGAAGTCATCGCCACGCCTGGCGCGAGCTGGAACCATAGCATGATTTGCTTCGACATGATTTTGATGTTGGGCACGAGGCTTAAAGGTTGCGTCGTCCCAAATCAAACCCTGCGTGTCAAAACCGGTGTCTCATACCGATACCCCGACTTGATCGTGATGTGTGGCCCGCCGAAATTTCACGAATCGCACAACGACACCCTCCTCAACCCCGAAGGCCTGGTAGAAGTGCTATCACCTTCCACCGAAGCGGTAGACCGGGGCAAGAAGTGGGAAGACTACCAGCGAATTCCAACACTGAAGCAGTACCTTATCGTCTCGCAGGATAAGCAACGCATCGAAGCATTTACCCGGCAACCCGATGGCACATGGCAATACGAAGATTTTCAGGACGAAACGTTCGTTGTGCTTGGCACCGCTTTGCCCATCGCAGATATTTACGCCAACGTCATATTTTGAGGAGATGATGATGGCCCTCCCGAACGATGAGCGCGTGAGCGAAGCGCAGTACCTCGCCGCAGAGCGTGCCAGCGATGTACGACACGAGTACGTCAACGGCGAAGTCATCGCCATGTCTGGCGCGAGCGTCGCACACAACCCAATCTCTCGAAACATCCAGCGCGTATTGGATCGTGTGTTTGGGGACTGCGGGCTATTCCACAACGAGGTGCGTGTGAAAACAGGTCTTTCCTACCGCTACCCTGATGTGGTGCTTCTGTGCGGAACCCCAGAAGTTGACAGTGAATTCCGTGACACCCTGACAAACCCGGAAGTGCTATGTGAGATTTTGTCACCCTCGACAGAACGCACCGACAGAAGCGACAAACTGCACGAGTATGGGCGAATATCGACTTTGAAAGCATACTTTCTTATTTTGCAGGATAAGCAGCGCATCGAAGTATACAGCCTGCAACCCGACGATAGTGGCGTTACGACGAATACCTCGGTGGCACTTTCGCTGTGTTGGGCAAAACCCTGCCCGTCGCAGACATTTACACGCGCGTAACATTTGAGGACGCATCATGAAACTATGCTTACGAGACATTACCGGTGACCGCATCGTCGGCACCCACGACGACAAGCCGCTGTTCGAGTATGTGTACAACCCGATAGACGTACCCAAACACGAATCGCCCAAGCCGTACTTTCACCCCCTGTACTCGCTGGCCGGGGACCTCGTTACGGGATACCGGCCCACCGACCACCCCTGGCACAAGGGCCTCGCAATGACGCTCACCGCCGTTAACGACCAGAACTTCTGGGGTGGGCCGACGTTCAACGGCAAGTTCTACGAACAACAGGAGAACGTCGGCAGTGTGGAGCATGTGAAGTTCGGTTGGATAGACGACATGGGGCAAATCGTCGAGGATTTGCTGTGGAAAACCGCTGGCGGCGAAACCTGGCTCCGCGAGCAGCGCGCCGTCCGCTTTACGATAGACCCCGAAGCGGGGCGCTACAGCATTTCGTGGCAAAGCCACTTCGAAAACGTGAGCGGCAAAACGCTACAACTCGGCTCGCCCACCACGCAGGGCCGCGACGATGCCGGGTACACCGGCCTGTTCTGGCGGGGTCCGCGCTCGTTTGCCGATGGCGCGATGGTCTTCAACGCGGCGGAGGACTTCGAGCCGATGGGGAAGGCGTCGCCGTGGGTGGCGTTCATCGGCCAACACGACGAGACGCTCCGCCCGACGACGCTGGTTTTCCGCGATGCGAAGGGCAACCCCAGCTACCCCACGCCGTGGTTCGTGCGGACGCGCGGCTACGCCGGGGTGAGCTTCGCGTTTTCGTTCCACAAGCCGTATCACCTTCACCAGGATAAGACGTTGTACATCCTTAACCAGGTGGTGGTGGCAAACGGCGCCATGACGGCGAAGGAAATTTCGACGTTGGTGGGCAATGGCAATGGGCATTCTGAAGAGCCAGCGGCGGTAGGGACGTAGCGTGCTACGGGCGATTGCGCCCGACTGGCCCTACCGGCTGAGCGCCTGCACCATCTGCCGAAAGGCGGACTTGTAGTCGGCGTCGCCGGCAAAGTCGAAGCGCGGGCTGCGCCGAATATCGTCTGGCGGGTCTATCCCCGCGCCCGCCTGCGCGATGACCATCGGCTTGCGCTTTTTCTTGAAGAAGCGCCACGCGCTTGCGACCCCCTCATCGGCAATCGACGCCGCACTGAGCACGAACACCATCCGTTCGCAGTCCTTCAGCGCCGGGTGGACGCCCCCCGCCCATGCGACCTCGCTGCTATCGGCCTCGTGGAGCCAACTCGCCATGCCGATTTTTTGCAGGTCCTCGGCGAGCGTTTCTGCGAGGGCTTCGTCGTCGGTGCTGTAGGCGATGTACACCGTGTTCGGCGGGAGCTTGGGCGGTTTGCGGCGCGTCTTCTTGGCGACCTGCACGGCAGTGGGCCGTTCGAGACCCTCGTGGAGGTACGTCGCGCCCATGCGGAAGACCGCCCCGCCGCACTCCGGGCATTCGCCACGGGTGCCGGGCGTGCCGCGGCTGGTCCACACTGGCTGTGGATTGAGCATCTCCACCGTCATTTTGTCGCGCACACAGTACGCCTCGATGACCTCCGTGGGTTGCTCTGGCTGGTCGGTCATGGCGCGCTCCTTCGTCGATAACGCTTTTGCGCTTAAGTATACACCGGGTCGGGCGTTGGGGTGCATACGGGCCGAATTTACGCGGATCATAGCGTTTGCGGTGAGCGGTCCCTGCTACAATGGGATGAGCAGGTAAGTACGTGGAGAAACAACGCGCACATGGAGCAGTGGACAACAAACACCTATGCAATTGGGCTTCTGTTTGCCCTCGCCTTCACGAGTACGCTTCTCACTGGAATCATCCGAGATAAGCACTCAAAATACCCTAAAGACCAAATTTCGAGGCATATTCGCCGGTCACGAGGGTGGCTGTGGGGCGGGTTCGTGGTGGCTACGGTTTTCACCGGGGTTGTCGTATTCGGCGCGGCGGTAGAAGAGCAATTTTCCCGCAGATTGATTAGCCACACGATTCGCACTGGATCCAACGAAGAGGCGTTGCGGGCAATAGAGAGAGCACGCTCGCGAGATTGGATTACTGGGCGTCGTGAGCCGAGTGTACTCCTCCAACAGGGTTTGGCTGGCGCGAATCTTGCTGGCGTAGAGTTGTACGATAGTGTTATGGATGGGATCAATCTCGAAATGGCGAATCTGGAGAGGGCAAATTTAGAGAGTGCCTTGCTCACAAGGGCAAACCTTTCTGGGGCGACCTTCCAGAGCGCGCGCTTATCCGGTGCAAGGTTCAATCACAGCTCACTTGTTGGTGCGGACTTGCGAGATACACGCATCCTACGTGCATCGTTCCAATCCGCTGATCTTTCGGCCAGCAACCTGCAAGGTTCTCACATCGGGCTTACCGATTTCTTTAGAACTTCCCTCATTGGTGCGAATCTAGATGGTGTTGAAATGACAGCCTCGGTCGAAATGCGCCAGGCGAATCTTGAGAACGCCAGCCTAGTCGGGGCAAATCTGCAAAATGTGCAATTCGACGACAGTAACTTGCAGAGCGCAAATCTGCAAAATGCGATCCTCATCAATTCCAGTTTGAAGGGGGTTTCGCTACGTGGGGCCAACCTTGATGGCGTAACTTTCAGCGAATCAACGATGCTCCCAGACGGAGATATCATTGACACACGTTACGTCGGTATGTGGGCACCCGGCACGGACATGGCTCGCTATACGGACCCAAATCACCCTGATTTCTGGGAACCAGAATACTTGCAGCCTGGGTATGAGGGTATCGTACCGGAGTGGGCGCACGACGTTGCACAAGAGTAAGGCCACTTAGAACCTGTTTGAAAACTAAACGAGTCGGTTGAGCAATAGGCGAATGGAAGCG
>CAYSVE010000304.1:0-7156 GCA_964434365.1 uncultured Anaerolineaceae bacterium
GGTGGCGCGGGCGGCGCTTGCACCTCAGCGATAGGTTCCGGTTCGCGCTGTGGCGCAGGTTCGGGTTCGGGTTCGCGATAAGGTTCCGGTTCAGGCTCGGGTGGTGGTGGGGATGGCTGCGCAGTGGCCCAATCGCCCGTGGGTTGGAAGTCCTCGCGCGGGGGGATGCGGCCTATGATACGATCGAGCATGTAGGATACGACCTCGTGACGGTCGCCCATGCCGTCGATGGCATCGTAGCGGCGCAACAACTCGCTGAGGTCCTCCACGAGGATGTGATGATCGTCGATTTTCGCCTGCTGGTGCGCACGGGGTTCCCACTCTGCGCCGAAGGCCCCCAACCCACCGATGACAGCGGTGTTGCGGTAGCCCTGTTCGCGCTCCAGCTTGAGTATTTTCACCAAATTTTCCAGTGCCGAAGGCATCGGGTAGGGTCTCCTTAGCTACGGCTGACTAACGCGACGCCGACGGCGTGCGGCCCAGTGTGGGTGCCGATGGTCGGCGTGACAAGTGTGGTAAGCATATGTTGTTCGTCCGGCAGTACATCGCGGAGGCGGTCGCGCAGAGCGGCGACAGCGCTCGGATTATTAGCATGTAAAAAGGCGAGCCGTTCCACTGGGGCGGCATCGCGCACGTAAGCTTCGAGGCGGGCGTAGCCGCGTACCATCGTGCGTTCGCGCCCGGCAGCAACCACCTCGCCGCCCTGCGAGAGCGCGATGAGGGGCCGCAGACGCAACATCGTGCCCACCATCGCCGGTGCCCAACTCACGCGCCCGCCGCGTCGCAAAAATTCGACCCCCTCCAGCAGCGCGTAAAGGTAGGTTCGCGTTTGCGTCGACCGCATTGCATCGAGCGTTGCGGCGAGGTCGCCGGTTCGGGCGGCGGTTTGGGCACCGGCGAGCACCTGCCAGCCCAGGCCCATGCTCAACGAGCGCGAGTCGAGCAGGGTGTAGCGCTCGGCAGGGAGATGCTGCGCCCCCAACCGCACCGAGTTGTAAATGCTCGTCAGCTTTACCGAAGCCGTGACCATCACGAGGTGGTCGGCCCCTTCGAACGCGCGGTCGATGTATTCCTGCGCGAGTGTGACGGGTGGGGCGGCGGTCGACGGGTGCGGGCGTATGGTGGGCAGCGCATGATAAAACTCCTCGCGCGAGACCCCACCACCATAATCCGGCAGGCTGTAATCGCCACTGTTGACGAAGGCCGGGACCACGGTAATACCCCACTGCTCGGCAACATCGGGCGGTATATCGCAGGTGCTATCCGTCAAAAAGCGGATGCGCCGCGTCAAAAGTCCGCCTCGAGCAGGGCAAGGCCGGTCGCCTGGGCGCCGATGGTCGCGGCCAGGGTGGGGCCGTACATCGTCGACGGGAAGTGCTGGTTCGGGAATTCGGACGCCAGCCGCTCTTGCAAAATGCGCGCGCTTTCCGTCAGCGTAGGCCGATGATGCACGATGAGGGCATCTTCGATGTCGGTGAACTCGGTCACGAATTCCACCAACCGTTCGATACCCTGGCTGCGCGTGCGCACCTTCTCGATGGGCAGCAGGTACCCGTCCTCGAAGCTCAAGATCGGCTTAACACCGAGCATGGAACTGAGCACGGCGTGCGATGGCGATAGCACCTCGTGGTGGTGCAAAAAGTGCACACTCTCGGTGAAGTACACCGCATACACCCGCTCCGATGCGCCGCGCGTAATGCGCACGAGGTCATCGAGCGATTCGCGGCGCCCCAACGCCCGCAAGGCCGCGCGGACGACCAACCCCTGGGCTGCGTCGAGGCCGCCGCTGTCGATGACGAAAATTTTGAGGTGGCCGCTGAACTGTGACGCGGCCTCCTGTGCGTTGGCGTAGCTCGATGATAGGTGCCGCGAGGGATGAACCGAGATAATCGCGTTGTGCGTCATCGAAATGCGGCGGTACGCCTCGGCGTAATCTGTGACCGACGGCGGCACCACCCTGGGTGGCGTTTTCTGGTGCCCGATCAGTTCTACAAGGTCAACCGGGTTGGTGGGGCCACTGTGGCCCTCGACGAGCACCTGGGTGGGCAAAATCGTCACCGGGTTGCTGGCAATCGCCTGTGGGTTGGTGAATAGGACGCTACTGTCGGTTACAATATGGATGGACATGCCGGGTTGCTGGGTGATTACTCCACACTAATGAGGTAAGGATACAGGGCTTGCCCGCCCGGCACCACCTCGAACTCAAGATCATCGAAGCCTTCCGCGAGGGTATCGGCGAGGGTGTTGGCGTCATCGGCGCTCACATCGCTGCCGTAGTATAGCGTCACCAACTCGTGGCCCGCCGCGACGAAGCGCTCGAGCAGGCTCAGCAACACTGCCTGAATATCATCCCCGGCGGCGGTGAGTTTGCCGTCGACGATGCCGATGTACTGGCCCTCGCCCACCTTCACCCCGTCGAGCGTCACATCACGGGTGGCGGAGGTGATTTCCACGCTAACGACTTCGCCCATCGTCTCGCGCATATCCTCGACGAGCGCGTCGAAGTTATCGGACGCGTTAGCGAAACCGACCATCGCGCCGATGCCCTGCTGCACCGTTCGGCTGGGCACCACCTTCACCTGCTTGTCGCGAGTAAGGTCGGCGGCCTGGTTGGCGGCCATGAGGATATTTTTGTTATTCGGCAGCAGCACGATTTCGTCGTTCGGCACCTTATCGATGGCGTTGAGGAAATCCTCGGTGCTGGGGTTCATCGTCTGGCCGCCGTGGATGACGTAGGCCGCGCGCAGGTCGTTGAGGAATATGTCGCGCAGGCCATCGCCACTGACGACGGTAATCACCGCGACGCCCTCGACCTCGTTGTAGTTGGCTGTCTCGCGTTTGGTGCGCTCTTCGACATAGGTGTGATACTGCATCTGCATGTTTTCGACCACGATGTCGTCGATTTCGGCACCGAGGGTAGCAATCGCATAGTTGATCGGCTCTGCCGGGTTGTGCACATGTACGTGGACCTTGATGAGTTTCGGATCGCCCACGACAAGCGTCGACCACCCCATCGCGTCGATGTCCGCCCGCACGGCATTCACGTCCATGCCCTGGCCGTGGATAAGGAATTGTACGTCGTAGCCGTAGCCTTCTTCGTCGTCTGGCACGAGCGCATCCTGCCAATGGTCGCTTTGCGTGGCGCGGCTTCCGTCGGCGGCGGCGATGTTTTCGCCGCGCAAGAAGCGCAACATCCCTTCGACGATGTAGAAGAAGCCCGCCCCACCGCTATCGACCACCCCGGCCTCTTTGAGCACCGGTAGCAAGTTCGGCGTGCGGTCTAGCGAGGCCTGCGCTTCGGCGACGAGCACCTCAAGCGCCTCGCGCAGGGTGATGCCCTCGGTTTCGACGGCCTTTTGCACGGCCTCAACCGCCTCGCGAGAAACCGTTAAGATCGTGCCCTCGACGGGTTCCACCACGGCTTTGTAGGCGTACTCTACGGCGACGCTGCACGCGTCGGCGAACTCCTTCACATTGAAGGTGTCCTTGCCTTTCAGGCCTACGGCGAAGCCCTGCAACAACTGGCTGAGGATCACGCCGGAGTTCCCACGCGCGCCCATTAGTGCGCCGCGGGCGGTCGCCTCGGCGATCGTGCCGACATGAGGCTCATCGAGCTTGAAGACTTCTTCGTTGGCTTTTTTCATCGTGAGGAACATATTCGTTCCGGTGTCGCCGTCGGGCACGGGGAACACATTCAACTCGTTGACGCGCTCTCGGTTGCGGTCTAGCCAGGCGAGGCCTGCTGCCACCAACCACTTCAGCAGCAGCCCGTCGCAGGTCTGCCGGTGGGTATCTACCTGTTGCATGATGCTTGTCCTTACAAGTCGTGCGCAGGGCGCGCACGCGAGTTCAACAAAATGTTATATTATTTAACCCCAGAGCCGCGTAATGGTATCACCCCAATTACTGGGTGGAAAGGTCGCATTAGTTGTTGCTGGCTGCCTCGACGGCGTCGCGCAGCGAGGCGATGCCCTCGGCAATGGTGAATTTATCGCTGAAAATGGCCGACCCCGCGATGAGCACGTTGCCACCCGCCTGCACGACGGCGGCGGCGGTCTCGGTGTTCACGCCGCCGTCGGCATGGAGTTCGAGGTCGTAGTTTTTCTTGTCGGTGGCAAGGGCGCGCAATTCGGCGAACTTGGGCAGCGTCTCCTCGATGAGGGTTTGGCCACCGAAGCCGGGGCTAACGGTCATCACCAGCACAAGGTCGATGATGGGTAACAACTCACTCAGCGCTTCGGCGCGGGTGTGCGGGTTCACGGCGATGCCCGCCCGGCACCCCAACCGCTTGATGCGGTTCACTGCGCGGAACACATCGGGCGTAGCCTCGTAGTGCACGCTGATGGACGACGCGCCAGCATTTGCGAACATCTCTAGCAGGTTTTCGGGTTCGACTGTCATCAGGTGCACGTCGAGCGGTATCGATGTACTACGCCGAACGGCATCGAGCACGAGCGGCCCCATCGTAATGTTCGGCACGAAGCGCCCATCCATCACATCGACGTGGATGCGGTCGGCCCCGGCGGCCTCGGCAGCCTGTACCTGCTCGCCCAACCGGGCAAAATCGGCAGAGAGTATAGAGGGTGAGATGTGTAGCGGTCGCAAGGCCCCGGCTCCTGTGGGTTAACGAAGTTCAACCAGTGTACAAATTGCGCCGTGTTTGCGCAATTAGCTCCCATACCAAGCCAAAGGCGATGAGCATCATTGCGCAGCCCAGCAATAGCGGGGTTGCGGCGGCGAGGCGGGTACGCGCTGTAAGACGTGGCGCGGTGCAATCGAGGGGGTTTGCTACGGTGAAGTCGTGGTAGAGGTAAAGCGGCAGCGCAGCCACCGCATCGACATAGACGACCGCGCCGTTGGTGTAGGTGCCATCGAAGGCGGGCATCACCCACAGGCGTGCCCACGCGGTGCGCCGTGTGCGATTCGGCAATTCTAGCGAAACGAGTTGCGGCCCGCTCAACAATGCGACCTGATTCCCGAACACATCCGCCAGCGTGCGGTCTGCGATGCGTGTGGCCTCGGCGGCGCTGACGGACGGTGCGCCCTCGCTCAGCGAAATATCGGCGTTATAAATGGCGAGGGGCGCTTCGAGGCAGGTGGAAACCACCGCCCCCGGCAGCGACACAAGCTGCTGTGGCAGCAGGCCGGGCGCGGTGCGCTGGCGCTCTGCCCGCAACACGACCAAACGCCCCAGCAGAAACACAATCAGCAGGGCGAGGACAGTTGCGCGGGCCTGGGTTCGGGTGCTCATAGCGATATGGTACGGGTGTTGACCACCCTTATGCAACCGACCTAACACGCTCCGAACAAAAATTTTACAGCGTTGCGGGGCGTCAGGTTATACTCGGGCGCCTATGATGTTTGCCAATGGGCGGTGCCGACCCCGGCCTCCGTTCATCAAAGAGAGGAATTTTACTATGGAGTACCGTAAAGCGGGCAAAAGTGGCCTTAAGATCAGCGCGATTTCGCTGGGTGCCTGGCTGACCTACGGCAAGGATGGCACCGTCGATGATGACATGTCCAAAACGTGCATCCGCACCGCCATCGAAAACGGCATCAACTTCATCGATGTCGCCGATATGTACGCCAAGGGCGGCGCGGAGACGGTCGTCGGTGAGGTCATCAAGGACTACGACCGCCACAAGCTGGTGATTTCCACCAAGGCGTACTGGCCGATGAGCGACGACCCCAACGACAAGGGCCTTAGCCGCAAGCACATCACCGAGAGTGTGCATAACTCGCTGCGGCGCTTCGATATGGACTATATCGATATTTTCTTCTGCCACCGCTTCGACCCCGAAGTGCCAGTCGAGGAGACGGTGCGTGCCATCGATGACCTGATACGGCAGGGCAAAATCCTCTACTGGGGCACGAGTATGTGGAACGCGTATCAACTAGAGCGGGCGCTCGCGGCGGCGAAGGCCAACAACGCCGAGCGCCCGGTGCTGGAACAGCCGATTTACAACATGCTGGACCGGGGCCAACTCGAAGGTGATACCGAACTCACGGTGGATAACAACGGCATGGGTTTCGTGGTGTGGTCACCGTTGGCGGGCGGTTCACTCACGGGCAAGTACCTCGATGGTGTGCCGGAGGGCAGCCGCGCAACGACGGTTCAGAAGGAGGCGCGGCACCTGCTCGACGAAAAGCGGCAGGAGAAGGTGCGCGCACTCAAGGGCCTTGCAGACGAGATGGGCATCGAGATGCCTGCCCTCGCGCTGGCCTGGGCGATGGCCCACCCCGCAATCGACAGTGTGATTACCGGCGCGACCAAACCGCAGCACGTCACGAGTAACCTGAAGGCGCTGGATGTAGACATCACCGAGGAGATCGAGGCGAAAATCGAGGACATCCTCGGCAACCGCCCACCGAACAGCAACCGTCAAATTGGTAAGTTGCGGAAGCCGCCGAGGCCGTAATCGTTTTTTCCAACGTGGGCATTTTTTGGGCGAGGCTTACTTCGTCTCGCCTGCGCCCCTACGCGATGTGTGATTTTGTGCCCGGTTTCGGGCGAGGGCTACACTTCGTCTCGCCTGCGCCCCTACTCGGCGACGGGAATATCATCCGCATCGATGTACTGCGTGGTGAGCTGGCCGCACCCCGCGTCGATGTCGATGCCCCGGCGCACGCGGATCGTCGCGGGGACGCCGTACTGCCCCAGAATTTCGATGAAGCGGTTCGTCGCTGCCGGGTCGGAGGGCGTACCCTCGTAGCCGGTGGTGGGGTTTAGCGGGATGACGTTCACGTGGCACAGCATCCCCTCCAACAGCCTACCGAGTTCACCCGCTTGCTCGGGGGTATCGGTCTCGCCGTGGATGAGTGCCCACTCGAATGTGACGCGCCGCCCGGTTTGCTGAATGTAGTACTGGCACGCCTCGACGACTTCGGCGATATTCCAACGCTTGTTGACCGGCAACAACGCGCCGCGCGCCTCGTCGTTGGCGGCGTGTAAGCTCAGCGCGAGCTTGACCTGTAGCCCCTCGTCGGCGAACTGGCGAATTTGCGGGGCGAGGCCCACCGTGCTCACGGTGATGTGGCGCGCGCCAATACCCAAATCCCCCATCAGGCGGCGGATGGCCGCGAGTGAGTTGTCGTAGTTGTGGAACGGCTCGCCCATGCCCATCAACACGATGTTGCTGAGGCGTTCGTCGCCGTC
>CAYSVE010000305.1:0-7124 GCA_964434365.1 uncultured Anaerolineaceae bacterium
TCCATACGACGAAACCCATCGTCCCTGCGATTCCGTCGTACCCACAGCACGAAGCGGAGGCGACACCGTACTACGTCCTTGTCACCGATCCGCGGGTGCCACACAGACCCCTCTATGCGGTCGAAGTCGATGAGCCGTTGCCGAAGCTCGAAATTCCACTTCACGGTTCCGATACCGTTGTGCTCGATTTACAGGGTGCATACAACGCCACTGTTGAGGGGGTACGGGCGTTTAGTTTGAGGTTGGACTATGGTCAACAACCAGTCGGATTAGACGCGTTCAGTGAGGCCGACCAGCAAACGATCTTCGCACTGATGACAGGTTTCGGATCGTGATGCGATAGGCGAGGCCTTACACGACCTCGCCCAAATTGCGAGATTTCGTTAGCCGGTTACGGGTACGCGGGCCGGGTCGCTCACATTGAGGAAGCTACCCCGCACCCAACCGACGAGGCCAGTCGGTAGCCGTACCTGGAACCACGAGCTATCTGCCGTGCGCCCGACCACGCGATAGGTTTGCCCACGGCTGATTTGCCCCAGAATCCGCCCGGTGTACGGGTTCGGTGCGTTGCGGATATTGAGGAAGAACGCGGTCACCGTGCCCTGGACGTAGTCGTTGTTGACGACCGGCACACTATCGCCTGCGCTCACGGTGAGGTACGCGCCGCTGGCCCACCCCTGCTGCCCATCGGGCAAGCTGAGTAACCACCACGTCGACGTGCCATCGCGACCGACAATGGTGTAGGTTTCGCCCTCGAAGATGCGCCGAATCGCGACACCATCGACCGGGTCGGGCACAGTGCGAACGTTGAGTTGTGCCGCTTCCACCGTCGCGAAAGCCTGCCCGGCGGGCACGCCCGTGTTGTACGTCACCGGGACGCTGGCGGCATTGCTCACGCTGAGGTACGCCGCAGACGCCCATCCACTGCCCCCGCTAATCAGAATTTGGTACCAGTTGTTATCGCTGCTCCGACCGATCACCCCAGCTGAATAGCCCCGGTTCACACGGGCAATAATTGTGGCGGTTGTCGTCGGCGCGCTGCGGATGTTCAGCCGTTGTGTGGTGACGACGGCACTTGCGTTCGTGGTTGCTGGCGGATGCACAACGACCGGATTGGCGGGCTGCGCAGGTTGTTGTGTGATCACCGGCACGGTGTTGACATTGGTGACGGCAAGGAATTGCGAACTCACCCAACCGCTACGCCCGTTTTCCAGGCCGATGAGCCACCATGCAGCGGTGGTATCGCGCCCGGCGACGGGGTACGTCGCGCCTCGGCTAAGCCGCGCGATAATTGCGCCGTTCAGCGATGGCTCGGCCCGCACATTCAGGCGGTCGGTTGTCACAGTACCGAAGGCCACTTGCTGGGCCTGGGTCGCGGTGGCAAATACCATCAGCAATAGGAGTACAACAATTGAGCGTGTTGTGCGCATGGCATTACCCTTTCATCGTCTATACTTCTCTTAATAGCGTAAAACATACACTTGACGACAGATTGACCCCCGACCTACGCTAGTGTACGAATTTGGTTAATGAGGTTTGTATGCTCATACCCACCATCGAGACGGCCCGGTTGCGTTTGCGCCCACTACTGGCGGAAGACGCCCCGGCATTTGCACGGCACATCATCGATGACCGCGCCGTGTGGCGAAACCTCGTCGGCGATAGCCCGCCGGAGGCGCTGCGCGTGGCCTACCGCGCCATCAGTGTGATTCAACGTGCGTGGCAAAGTGGGCAGCCCTCGGTGTGGGCCGTGTCGCTCGATGATGCCTTCATCGGTTATGCGGGGCTGCATCATATCGACGATGCCGACGCCTTCGAAGTGACGGTGGCCTTGGGTAGTGCTTATTGGAGCAACGGTTACGGTACCGAGGCAGCCATCGCCTCGATTCGCTACGGCTTCGAAGCCTGCGGCCTCTCGCGAATCGTCGCGCCGATTGCCCTACACAACGAGGCTGGTTATCGTGTGGCGGAAAAAGCCGGGATGGCCTTCCTTGGTGTAAACCGCGATTACTTCTATGGAGAAAAACGTGCTGTCTATATCATCGACCGTGAAAACTGGAAACCAGTAGCCCTTCCTTATCTTGTGCACCCCGGAGAGAATCCTATGCCCCTACCCACACTCCTCACCGAACGCCTGCGCTTACGGGCCTTCACCGACGCCGACGCCGAGGACTACGGGCGTGTCATCTATGCCGACGCCGATGTCATGGAGTTTTTACCCGGCGATGTACCGCCGGACCCCACCGCCCAGGCGCGCAAGGCGATAGCACGCTGGCACGAGTACTGGGACACCTACGGCCTCACAAATTGGGCCGTGGAAGTGCGCGAGACCAACGCATTCGCGGGGGCTGCGGGGTTACTGCCCATACCGGGCGACGAGAGCCAGATCGAAATTGCCTACGCGTTCGGCAAGGACTACTGGGGTAAGGGCTACGCCACCGAAGCCGCCCACGCCATTATGCAGCACGGCTTCGAAACGCTGAAGCTCCCGCGCATCGTTGCCGTTGCGATACCGGCGCACACCGGCTCGCGACGGGTGATGGAAAAACTCGGCATGACGTTCGAGGGCGTCGTCACGCACTTTTATGAAGGCGAAGAACTGGCGTATTACACCCTCAAGCGCGAGGATTGGCTGTAGTGTCGACTTTGCTGAGATGTATGCTCGTTGTGTGGCTTTGCTTGTTTGTGGGCATTGCGGTCGTAGCCGCGCAGAGCGACGCGGACATGACACTGACCGCCGAAGCGCTTGCAACGCCAACTGACCCGCCTTCATCGCCGACAGCGAATGCCGCCACGCCCCCGCCGCTTGTTCCGCAAGGCCAGTTCACAGGGCCAATCGAAGAACTCGACGAGCGGATAGACGAGCTAGAAAGAACGTCCAGCAATCCCTGGTTGACCATCCTGGAGATATTCATCAGTTGGCCGGGCGTCGTCATTGTGCTCATTTTGTTTTTCCAGCGGTCGCTACGGCGATTAATGAATCGTATCGCGGAAAATATCGAAGAAATCACAATAGGCGAGCTTCATCTGAAGGTACCTGTCGTGAAAGACATTGTCATCCAGCGCGAGATTCTGCGCTTCGGCCTTGAGGTTGCCCTGAGTGATGAGGATCCATCCGCAGACGAACTCAAGGAACTACGGCAACTGGCAAAACAGATGGAGGTTGAATACTTCACCCGGCTCGATGACGAGGGTAAAAGACGCGTCTTGAACGCGGCGCTCCAGGTCATTTATGCAGACGGTGTTGTTCAATTGGGTGAATACGATAAGATGCTGTACTACGCCACGCAACTGAATACCACCGAAGAAGACCTTCGCGAGATCGTGTTGCGGGCGTATAACGAGCGTAGTGATCTACTCCTGGCGCCTGAGGTGGAGCGACGCCTTGGCATTGGCACCTAGTGGCGTCGCGCCTCCTGGCGAGGTGTGACGCGCCGAAACTCGCCAGTTCGTGCACGGCGCAGGTCCTCTCGTAGGGTACCAACGAGCTTGTCGCGCTGGTGAATTTCCTTCTTTAGGTTGTTCACTTCATGGCGGGTCAATTTCGCACGATGGATTTCGCGCGTACTGCGGATACCCCCATCGCCACGCCCGGCAAGGGTGGCGGCCCCCCGGGCCGACCCAAGCATCACGATTGCCCACATCACGACGAGCAACCCTGCCGTAAACGCGTTGAGATCGGTAGCCTGGGCAGCACTCCATGTGAGCGCAGCCGTCGCACCACTGGCCAATACACCCCCAAAACCCCATACAACCGATTGCACACGCATGCTGTTCTTGCACTCCACTAAGATATGTCCTTCATCTCTATTGAATGCAAAGATGCTGCACATGGGTCCCCCAGAGATTGGGGGCTTTTTGTGGGGCGGTGTTTATGTGCCGCTGATGGAAGTAGGGGACAGTGGCAGACATTCTTCAACGGAAAGTTTACACATTCTCGCCGGGCGTTTTACATTTCGGAAATACCTGCCAAAACTCTCGAAACATCCTTAGCTTACGCTACAGGCATCAACAAAACACAAGCAAAGGAGCAACACCCCATGAAGACCATCCGCCAATTCAGCCTTTTCGCCGTAGTGATTGCCGTGCTCGCGGTTTTCGCGCTGCCCGCCGCCGCCCAAGCCGAACGTGAAGCGACCCTCACTGAGGAAGAGATCAACAACTGGTGGCGTTTGGAACACAACCGTTTCTTCCGCCTGAGCGACACCAGCGTGGACCTTGTCAGCGGCGCGGTCATCGTCGACACGACGGTGACCCTGCACCGTGCTGGCGAGAGCTTCCCGGCCAGCTTTACCGCCACCCCATTCATCGATAATGGCCGCATCTTTTGGACCGTCACAACAATCAGCTACGACGACAATGTTGCCTCCGATGAAGTGATCGCACAGGTGAATGCCGTCATCGAAAACTCGTGGCAGCGCTTCATCCGCCAGCAGGCCCGCGCTGGGGTCTTCACCAGCATCGACATCAGCGACAGCGAAATAACCCTCACCGCGACCTTCGAAGGCCGCCGCAACAGCTAGCGATTGCCTTATATCCAACGGTGGGTGAGGCTCGGCGCGGCCTCACCCAACCGTGCTATACTGTGGCCCAAAAGGCGAGGCACCCATGAGTATCGAACGTGACCATGCGACCCACCTTCGAAGAACCTTCCAACAGGTGATGCAGAACAGCGATGTGTTCTGTGCAGACATCTACGAACACCTGTTTACCACACACCCTGAAACACAAGCCTTGTTCAAACAAACGGATATGAACAAACTGCGCGAGAAGATGCTGCTCGCGCTGGTGATGATCGTCGAGAACGCGACCGAACCCATTCATATGGAGGGCACGCTGCACGACCTCGGGAATTTACATCTTCAGCGTTACAGCGTGGAGCCGAAGCACTTTTCGATGATGCGCGATGCGATTTTCGTGGCCCTGGAGAAGCACCTGGGCGATGACTGGACGCCAGCAACCGAAGCGGCGTGGCGAGCAGGGTTCGCACAAACGGTTGCACTAATGCTGAGCAAGTAGTTTGCGCACAAACCGGGTGTGCTGCCAGGGTGTGGGGCTGTACCAGAGTTTGCTTTCGAGATCATCGCGGGTGTGGGGTGTCAGCTTCCCCTCGACGGCCTGGGCAAGTAATGGCAACCCGGCGAGGGCTTGCTTCACGGGTAGGGTACGGTAGGTATCGTCTCGGCTTACGTCGATGACGGCCTGGCCGAGGATCGCCCCGGTATCGATACCTGCATCGACATGATGAACCGTGACCCCGGCAAGCTCAGGGCGGCCTTCGTAGATGGCCCAGTACCCCCCGTGGACACCCCGGTAGCGTGGCGTTATCCCCACATGCAAGTTGATAAACGTCGGTGCCAGCCCAAGAATCGTTTTGCCGAGTATCCCCGCGCCACTGACGATGACCATATCGGGCGCGTGTTCACGCAGTATGTCCCAGGCTGGCGCACTGTTGAGGCTGACGACATCGGTGACAGACAATCGCGCATCGGGCGCGGATGTATCGTAGTCGGCAAGTAGCACGTCGATTTTTGCGCGCGAGCGCGGTCGAATAACGACACGGTCGTAGGCAAGGAAGACCAACTGGGCGACAACTGTGGGCCAGCCGAGTGTTCGCAGGCGGTAGCGCAACATTTTGCCGGTGCGCTTTTCTTCGAAGAGTACGGCAGCCACATCGAAGCGCGCAGCGAGGTCGTTCACGATGAGGTAGGTGGTGCGGCTACGCGTGCCGACGATCATGAGTTTCATGGTTGAATTTCTCCCATCGTCTTCACATCGATCTTTCCCGCGTCGCGCATGGCTGCGACGATGCGTAAAATCCCCTCCAGCGCATCGAACATGGCGGGGCTACTACCCAGGTTAAACGGATGAAACCACAGGTGAAAGACTTCGCCGTTGCGGGCGGCTTTTTCCAGACCACGACGCGCTTGTGCAATTCGCGATGCGGTTGGGATGTATCCGCGCACGCCGTCATAACTCATGAGAAACATCGATGCGGTTACGTCGACGAGGCGGTGCGAATCATGGGTAGGGCTGTAGGTCGGTGGTGTGATGGCAAGGGCGCGGTCGAGTAGATGTAGGGCACGCTTGGCGGGTAGATCGTTGTACCAATTGGTAGCGACACCCCGATAATGTGTGATGCCATGCTGCGCGAGCAGGTCGAGGTGGGCGATACGGTTCTGCGGGTACACGAGGCTACGCGGCGCGGGTAGTCCGTTTTTGGCGTGCAGGGCCGTTACGGTACGCAATTGGGCATCGAACAGGGCGCGGGTGGTCGCATCGGCCAGGGCGTGGGTGTAGGTATGTGTTCCGATTTCGTGCGCCGCGCTCGCGGCCTCGATCGCTGCGAGGACATCGACCCCGGTGTACCACACAGCGCGGGCACTGTTCGACGAAGGCCGCTCGATGCCGCTCGGTGCGGCGCTCCACGTGTACGTCGGCTCGGGTACATCGACGGTGCCAAGTAACCCGGCGACGACAGCCCATGTTGCCGCAATGTCGTAGGTATCGAGCAAATCGATGAGCCGAAGCAGGTTCGGGCGGTAGGCTTCGAAGGCCGGCGCGCGGGCAGCAAGGGCGGTTTCGCCGTAGGTGCCCCAGGCAATTTCGGTGTCGAGCGAGAGAACAAAGGTCATATCGGCAGGCAGCATAGCAGAATTGGTTTAGTTCTGCTATGCTGTGCCCACGTGCAAAACCTGGGGCAACCTCACCTCATGAAAACAATCAATGACTTATTTATGTTCGCTGAGGAGCTTATCGAGTACGCACTGCTTAGCGGCGATGAAGAAACGGCGACGATTATCGAAGAGGCGGTGGATGGTGCCCACGATGCCATGAGCATCGACACCCAACTGGCCGAGATTCTGCTTGGCCTGGTATCCGTGGAAGAGCGCGTGAACGTGCCGGATTACCCGGTCGAGAGTGTGATTATGCTGCGCACGACGCTGCGCGGGATGAACAACAACCGGAGGTTCATCTGCTAAACGTTTTGATGATAAGCCTGGACTCCACGTTGGCGACCAAGCCCGACGGCGGCGCATATGCACGCCACGTGGACTACGCCGCACGGACCGGGCACCTGACGATTGTAGTTTATTCGCCCATTAAAGCCGCCACCCCCCCCC
>CAYSVE010000306.1:0-7115 GCA_964434365.1 uncultured Anaerolineaceae bacterium
CGACGCCTTCGACTGGGAGGTGATCCCGAACCCGTGCGGCCCGCAGGCGTGCACCGGCATGCCGGGTGGTGCGGCGCTCGTCGGCATTGCCGATACTGAGCATCCTGAAGAAGTGACCCGCGTGATGGACTACCTCGCTTCCGAAGACGTGCTGGGCGAGTTCTCCGCTCGTACGCTGTTCATCCCGGCGCATGCTGGTTTGGCCGCGTCCGGCGTCGAGTTCGACACCGACAACCCGCAGGCTGCTGCCGCCCTCGCCGAGTTCACCGCACAGGTAGGCGTGCTGGACCCGATTGCCTTCGATCTTCAGGCGTACCCGTTCAACCGCGTGATCTTCGACGCGACCCGCGACCGCCTGACGCAGGTGATGGTGGGTGAACTGACGCTGGAAGAAGCCATCGAGCGCATTCAGACGGACGTGGACGACGCCCTGGCCGAAGCCATGTAGTTCCTCCCTGCTCTGGTTTTAAACTGAGCTAGCTTTTTCGAACAACTACTGGTGCCTATGCCAGTAGTTGTTTTTTCATCCCTGTACACTTTGGAGGCTCGTATGTCGCAACTAGACGTGCTCCAGGAAAAAAATAAACCGCAGCGCGCCGCCGCTACTGCCCCACAACGCAGCAAGTTCTCCATCGCTGCCGAAAACGCCTTCAACCGTGGTGTCGAAGCGTTCATGAACCTCTTCGAGTTCATCTTCGCGCCGCTACAAAATTGGGTTGGCGTCGACCGGATGGGGTATTTCTTTGTGCTGCCAAACCTATTGATCTTCGGCATTTTTGTGCTCTTCCCCATGCTGTTGAATTTCTACTACGCGCTCACGGGGGGTACCGACATCTTCCCCCAAGATCGCGAGTTCATCGGCACTGGCAACTTCGAAGTACTTTTCGACTGTGGCAACTACCTGCAACCCAACACCTGCGTGCAGGACCGCTTCTGGCATGCGGTGTTCAATACTGGCACCTTCGTGTTGTTCCAGGTCGGGTTTATGGTGCTGTTTGCCCTGCTGACGGCACTCGTGCTCAACCGCAAAATCGTTGGCCGTGGCTTCTTCCGTAGCGTGTTCTTCTACCCGGTGCTGCTAAGCCCGGTGGTGGTCGCACTCATCTGGAAGTGGATTTTGCAACGTGAGGGTATCCTCAACGGCATGATCGAAACCTTAGGTGGCGATGGCGTGCTATGGCTACTCAACCCCAACTGGGCGATGTTCTGGGTGGTGTTCGTGAGTGTGTGGGCGCAAATGGGTTTCTACACGCTCATTTTGCTGGCGGGCCTGCAAGCTATCCCCGGCGAGCTGTACGAAGCTGGTGAAATCGACGGAACAAACGGCTGGAACGCATTCCGCTTTATTACGCTACCGCTGCTCATGCCAACGATGTTCGTGGTGCTTGTGCTGTCGCTCATTCGCGCGGTGCAGGTATTCGACCAGGTCTTCGTGCTCACAGGTGGTGGACCGGGCACCAGTACACAGTTCATGGTGCAGTACATCTACAACACCGGCTTCTCGAACCAGATTCAGCGCTTCGGCCTTGCGGCTGCGGCCTCCGTTTGCCTGGGCGTAACGCTGCTCATCTTTACGCTCATTCAGTTGCGCATCGGCCAGCAGAGCGACCTCTCGTAGAAAGGACATCTCATGAGTGTTGGAACGTTTGTAAACCGCACTGCCGGTGGCACGAACCGCCTGAACACGGCGGACATCCTGACGTACACCTACCTGACCGTCGGCACCTTGTTGATGTTCGGGCCGGTGTTGTGGCTCGTCATGTCTTCGTTCAAGACACAAGCCGCTCTGGTGGAATTTCCCCCGCGCTTTTTGCCCTTCGCGCAGGTGACGACCGAGGTCGAAGGCTACGACGAACCGTTGCCGCTTTTTAACGTGGAAATCGACGGCGAAACGCGCGAACTGGCCCAGGTGCGCCGCGTCGGCATCGAGGCGCAAATGGTGGACCCCGCCAACCCTGAAGAGACGATTACTGTGCCGATCGACGACCGCACGCCCATAGAGCGCATCCAGTTTGCATGGACCAACTACACCGAACCGCTCGCGCGCTTTAACTTCGTCACCTACCTGTGGAACAGTGTCTTCGTGACGGTCGTTGCGACGATCATCACCTTGATAATCAACAGTATGGCGGCCTTCGCGCTTAGCAAGTACAAGTTCCAGGGGCGCAATGCGATATTCGTCGTCATCATCTCTACGTTGATGATCCCGGTATCGGTGATTCTGGTGCCGGTCTTCCTAGTGATTACGCGTCTCGGATTGGTGAATTCGCTGTGGGGTGTGATTATCCCCGGCGCGGCCACCCCGACCGGCGTATTCCTGCTACGACAGTACATGCTCACCATTCCCGACGAGTTGCTCGACTCGGCCCGCATCGACGGCGCATCGGAGTGGCGCATTTACTGGCAAATCGTGCTGCCGTTGGCGCGCCCGGCCCTCGCCGTGCTTACGATCTTCAGTGTAATGTGGCGCTGGAACGACTTCCTGTGGCCGCTTATCGTGCTAACGCGCAGCGAGTTGTTCACGTTGCAGGTAGGCCTGAACTCGTTCCAGGGCGAGTTGAATGTGCAGTGGCACTTCGTGCTGGCGATGACGGTCATCACACTACTGCCGATTTCGATCGTGTTTGCGTTTTTGCAGCGCTTCATCACCTCGGGTATCGCGACAACGGGCATGAAGTAGCGCGGCTATTGCGTCCAGTCGATGACCATACCCAGCGGGTTCTGGTTCTCCAGCAGTTTGTAAGCCTCGGGGAACCGGGACCATGCAAAGCGATGCTCGATGAGGACTTCGGGCAGTACACGCCCGCGCGCCAGTAAATCGAGCGCGGTGGCCTGTTCGCGAATTTGCGGCCACCAACCCGGCCACTGCTCGGCGGTCGGGCGTGTGATTTCGTGCGCACCAATAATAGTAATCCCCTTGCGGTGCACATCGGCATAAAAGTTGATGCCATCGGTTAAGCCGCGCGAACTGCCCAATAGAATCACTCTGCCGCGCACGGCTGCCATCCGAAATGCCGAAACCACTGCGGCAGGCGCACCGGTCGCCTCGATGACCACTGCGGGGCCAGTCGGCATGTGCGCGGCCAGCGTTTCCGATTGGGCATCGTCCGCGAGCACGGTTTCATCGACCTCTAACTGCTTTGCGAGTTCCAACCGCTGGGCAACCCGGTCGATACTCACGACGGGCAACCCGCCGCTGAGCTGCGCCAGCCGTGCCGCGAAAAGACCGATAAGGCCCGCACCGAGCACAACCACCGGCTCACCGAGGTCGATTTGCGCTTTGTGGACACCCTGCATCGCAATCGCCATGAGGTTGAAAAACGTAGCGGATTCATCGGAGACGGCATCGGGAATGGGGAGGCACTTCGCCACTGCGGCTGTGACGAAGGCTGCGTGGGCCGTCGCGCTGGCGACCCGGTCGCCCACCGCCCACCCTTCGACACCCTCACCAATCGCCTCGACAACACCGATATTGCTGTACCCAGGGTACACCGGATATTTACCGGGCGTGTTCGGTAATCCCATGTAGAAGGCGCGCTCGGTACCAGGGCTAATGAGTGTCGCGCGTGTGCGGATAAGCAATTCGCCCGGGCCGGGTGGGGTTGGCTCGTACGGTTGTAGTTCAACTGTGTTTTTTGTAGTAACAACCACGCGCTGAGCGTTCATATTTTCTCCAAAGTGAATTGCATTTACGCAAGGATAAGCCGTACACCGATAATCAGTAGCATCACCAGTACGATGCGCCGGAACAATATCGCATTGATGCGGTTATCTACCCAGAAGCCAAGCACCGTCCCAAGGGCTATCGCCGGTAATGAAAGCAGATAAAAGCGACCGATCTCCGGGCTGTAGTGCGATGCCACCGCGTGCGCGACAGTGGCCGCGATCGTGTTGGTCATCAACAACACCTGCATGTTGCCCTTGAACTCGGGCGGCGGCCATTGGCGGCTCATCCCGTAGATGACGAAGGGCGGTCCACTCGTGTTGTACGCTCCGCCGAGTGTGCCGCTCACAAGTCCAATGCCGAACCCCCAATTCGGGTTGCGGATGTACGGCAAACGTGGTGCTAGCAGGCTGTATAGGGCGTACACCACCAGCAATATCCCCAGGAATGCCAGCACCAATCCCTCGTCCATCCGCGAGAGAAGGCGCACGCCAATGGGCACCCCCAACAGGGTTCCTACCATCAACCGCCAGAGTTTGTGTGGGGCAATTTCGCCGCGGTAGCGGTTGAGCATGGCGATTTGCGTGGTGAGGGCGAGGATGGCCCCCAGAGATGCGGCTGGAATCGGCCCGAGCAAGGTGACCATCAACGGCATGCTGACGAGCGCAAAACCGAAGCCCACACTCGTTTGTGTAAACGCCGCGAAGATCACCACTAGAAAAATAGCCACTGCATCGGGCATAAGCTCAACTCACTTTCATAACAAAACTTGTCGATCATACCGTCTAAACCAATCCCGAACCACCTCCCAACGGTTCCACAAATTGTTCTATTTCACCACATGTAATAGCATTTTATATGTTCAAGCGATATAACCCATACGAGAGCGCATGTCCAAGACAAAGTATGAAGTCGCCAAGGAATTGGTGCAATTGGGGCGGTTGGAACAGGCGCGTACCCTGCTCACGACCATAGACGAACCAAGGGCGCGTAGTTGGATCGCAGCCATCGACGAAGAACTATACGATCAGGCGCAGGAAACGGTAAACACCTCGCCGTTCCGCCGCAACCGGGCGCTCGTTTATACGCTGGGCACCCTCGTTTTTTTGACACTCACCTTCAGTCTCATCGTCATCGGCAGCGAGGTGGTGAGCATCCTGCGCGAAGAGCCGGAAATGCTTCCCACATTAGCCGATGTCAGTGTTATCGCCTTCCAACCGACGATAGCAACGGAAGCCGCCACTGAGATGACGGCAACGAACACACGAATGCCATCCGTCACACCGACATTGCAGTTCACCAACACGCCAATCGCCACGGCGACGCCGACCAACACACGCATCCCCACCGAAACCCTCACCCCCACAACGACCAACACGCCGACGCTCGATGAACTGGCCGACATCACTGTGGCCAACCGGCCCGACAGCGCGTGGCGACGCTACGAAATCGTCGCCGTCAACAGTGAAGTCATTCACATCGATTGGTTGCTTACCGACCTGCCCCTAAGCGCGGCGCGCGAGGACGCGCGCGTGTCGCCTGTGGAGATCACCTGCGCGTTACGTGAGGCGGGTTTCCGCACGCAAACGTACCAATTGCGTGGCCTGTTAACCGTCATCGACACCAACACCGGGGAGCGCATCACCGGGGAGGGTGTGCAGGCAGTGCTACCGCCGCAGGTACACAGCCGAGTGCGCTGCAACACTAGCAACCTCGATGCTATCGACCTCGCCGTTCTTGTTGCACAGAACGAGCCTTCAGGCGCGTTATACAGTCTAGACCCCCTTTTGATCGAATGAGGTGGGGTATAATGGCCGTAGGAGGGTTTCATGACGACTGCGGCCATCATCGGTACCGGTAACATCGCACAAGAGAACTACGGCGCACTCCACTTCCACAACCTCGAAGTTGTTGCAGCGGTCGATATCGATGCCGACCGGGTCCGCAGGTTCTGCGATGAAAATCACATTCCCAGCGCCTACACCAGCACCGCCAACATGCTTGTCGATGCGCAGCCACAGATTGTCGTCATCTGTACGCCGCCCGCCAACCACTGTGAGCTTGCGATACAGTGCATGGAGGCCGGTGCATGGGTATTGTGTGAAAAACCGCTCTGCGCCAGCCTCGCCGAGATGGACCGCATCGAAGCAGCAGAGACTCGCACGGGTTGCTACACTGCCGTGATCTCTCAGCGACGGTTTAGCAGTGCCACAGAGTATCTCAAAACGCGCATCGATGCCGGTGAACTCGGGTCTCCGTTGGTCGCAGTGGGTGTTATCGCGTGGTACCGCGACGCAGCGTATCATCGCGCGCCGTGGCGTGGCACATGGCCCACCGAAACGGGCGGGGTCACGCAGATGTTGGGGATTCACCTCAGCGATTTGCTGTTGTGGCTCTTCGGTGATTGGCAGGAGGTGCGGGCGGTTATCACCACATTAGATCGTGACATCGCTGTCGACAACTACTCCTCGGCCACGGTGGCCTTTGCAAACGGCGCGATGGCTACGCTCGTAAACAGCCTCGTCTCGCCACGCCAGGAGACTTACCTGCGGATGGACTTCCAGCGCGGCACCGTCGAACTTACGGATTTGTACGACCACGCCAACGGCAACTGGTGCTTTACCGGCCTCGACGGTGAGCGTTTTCCGTCTGCCCGAGACATACCCCACAACATCCGCGCAAACCACAAGACGCAGCTTGCAGCTTTCTTGGCAGATTATCGCGCAAACCAACGCCCGCTCACTAGCGGGCACGAGGCACGCCGTACACTGGAATTTGTCGCATCGGTGTACAAATCGGCTTTTACGAGCCAGCCCGTAAGGTGTGGCACCATCAACGCCGATGATCCCTTCTACCACGCAATGAATGGCAAACCGGAATAATTTTGGCACCACTGGAAAGGGATGTTTATGTTAGAGCAATTTAATTTGGCCGGGCGCGTCGCGGTTGTGACGGGCGGCACAGGCGCACTGGGCAGCGAAATGTGTAGGGGCCTCGCGGCAGCCGGGGCGAAGGTTGTGATCCTCGCGCGCACAACCGAAAAAACGACTGCCCTCGCCGATGCCATCAAGGCGGACGGCGGCGAGGCAATAGGCATCGGCGTGGATGTGCTGGACAAAATCGCCCTCGAAGGCGCAGCCCGGCAAATCGACGAAGCCTACGGCGCGGTGGATATTCTCGTGAATGGGGCGGGCGGCAACCAACCAGGCGCGACCGCAACCCCCGGCAAAAACACCTTCTTCGACCTACCGCAGGACGCGATGGAGTGGGTCTTCGACCTCAACCTGATGGGCACGATATTGCCGTCGCAGGTCTTCGGCGCAGCGATGGCCGAGCGCAAACAAGGTGTGATCATCAACGTATCGTCGATGGCCTCGTACCAGGCGATTACGCGCGTCGTCGGCTACAGCGCCGCGAAGGCAGCCATCAACAACTTTACCCAATGGATGGC
>CAYSVE010000307.1:0-7113 GCA_964434365.1 uncultured Anaerolineaceae bacterium
GGCAGCACCCAGCCCGCCAGGTCGATTTCGATGGGGCGCGTGCTGATGTCGATGCGGTAGTGGTCGGCGACCGGCGTGTACTCCGGGCGCGTGCCGGGGGCGGGTTGCACGGCGGCATTCGCGTTTGGCAATTGGGCAAGGTCGGTCGGCCCTTCGATGGGACCACCCGTCGCCAAATCGGTGGCGGGTTCGCCCTGGCCGCCCAACACGAGGCCCAACCCCGTGCCGACGACGGTCACAGTAGCGGTGGCACCGCCCACGCGCACGATGAACTCGCGGCGGCTCACCTGCTCCACACGCGCTTCGATCTCGCTGTCGATAGTTTTGGCGGGTGCCCCAGCAGCAGGTAGGGCCATCAGGTCACGGTAGATCCAACCGTGGGCGAGGCCCCACACGGCGTACAGCACCACCACCCAGGCGACCGTCACGGCGGGGCTGGTGAGGGCGACGCCTGCCGCAAAGCTGATGTAACCGAAGAACACGCCGAACAGCAAGCCCATGAACAGGCTGAGCGTGTAGGCGTAGCTGCGGCCCAGGCTGCGCAGCAGTGCGAAAAGCACCGTTGCGGCAACGATGCCGGAAACCAGCACGAACGTGAAGCCCATCGCCTGCTCCAGCGTTTTGGCGATGGTGTCGACGTCGTTGTTATAGCCCAGCGCGATGAGCGTATCCACCATCGCGTCGATGCCGAAGGTAATCACCTCGCCCGGCAGCACCGGCACCAGCCAGTCGAAGAAATCGAGCGGCACCAGCGGCAGGCCGATGAGGCGGTCGCCGAGGAAGAAAATAGCGATCAGCGGGGCGGTGAGCATAAGCCCGACCAGCGCCCCCGTGAGAATACTCGGTTTTTGTTGTGTTTCCATACCCATCTCCAATCAAAAAGTTGATCGATAACAACGTGAACAGTGTCTCATAATTTACCGATAGTTCGGTGGGCTTGCTTACGAAACACAGCGAACGTTCACCTTTGGGCAAACGATTACAGCACAAAGGTTACATGGAGCTTACACCAAACTCACAACCGTGATATTTCTGCATTCTAACGCTGTATTGCAGCCCCTGCGCTTGGACTTTTGCCTGGCATCCGCATACAATAGCGCGTATTTGCTCGGCAGGGTGGTTAGGCCCGATGCTTTTTCGGCGGTTCCTCAAGTGGAGTTTTGTCGGCGTGGCGGTGTTCGTGTTGGCGGTGGGCCTGTACGTTGCAGCGGCGAACATCGCCTACGCGACCATCACCCCGGCGGAGCTACCCTGCCGCAACTGCGACCCACCGGTGACGGTCGACGGCTTCGAGTTGTACTACCGCGAGGCCGGTAACGCTGCCGGGCCGGTGATCGTGATATTGCACGGCGGGCCGGGTATGAGCAGCGATTATTTTGCAAACGCGTTCGCCTTCCTCGAAGCGGGTTACCGTGTGGTGTACTACGACCAGCGCGGCGGCGGCAATTCACAGATTAAGCCAAGCATGGACCTGTACACTATCGACCAACTGCGCGACGAACTCGAAGCCCTGCGCGCCGATGTCATCGGCACAGAGCAGATGATTCTGCTGGGGCATTCGTTCGGGGGTGGGTTGGCGCAGTGGTACGCCGTCGAATATCCGCAGCACGTCGCGGCGATGATCCTCATCAGCCCGACCGAGGCCAACCAGAGCGTGCGCGACTACAACTGGGAGCGGCGTGTGCTCATCCCGGTGTATTTGTCGGTCGCGCGCGGCTTCCCCCCGCGCGACCCACTGCGGGCGAACACGTGGTACGGCGACGCGCTCTACGCGGCCACGACGGAGAGCATTCGCAACAACCCGGCAACCCTCCCGGCAGATTTCGGCTATGCCTCGTATGCGCCCGCGAACAACATCGTGCGCAGCATGTACGAGGCCGACTTCGAAGCCGACCTGCACGCGTTCGATGCGCCGGTGTTGCTGGCCTATGGGGCCTTCGATAGCTGGGCAACCGGCGATTGGGCCACTCACCGGGCATGGACGCAGGAGCCGAATGTGCAAATCACCGTGTTCGAAGACAGCGGCCACTGGTCATTTTTCGAAGAGCCAGACGCATTTCGGCGCGTAGTGTTGGAGTTTTTGAGCGAGGCTACCCTATGATAATCGTCGACGCCCACCAGGACATCGCCTACAACTACGCCTGCTTCAAGCGAGACTACCGCCTGCCGGTGTATCAACAGCGCCGCCTCGAGGCGATGTACCGGCCTCGGCTGTGGCCCGGCCCCGCGACCATCGGCCTGCCCGATGCGCTTATCGGGCGCGTCGCGATCGTATTCGCGACGATTTTCGTGGAACCCGCCGAAAGCCTTTACAACGACGACCCCTGGCAGGAGCCGATGTACGCGACGCCCCGCGAGGCCTACGAACTCGCAATGAAGCAGATGGACTTCTACGAGCGGATGACCGACACCGATGAGCGGATGTTGCTCATCCGCACCAAAGCCGACCTCGACGCGGTGCTCGCGACGTGGGACGAGGGCACCACCGCGAAGGATCATCGGCAGGGGTTGGTGATTCTTATGGAAGGGGCCGACCCGATACGCGAGCCGAAGCAGTTCGAGGAGTGGTACGAGCGCGGCGTGCGGGCCGTCGCGCCGGCGTGGACCACCACGCGCTACGCGGGCGGTACGGGGACGCCCGGCCCGCTGACGAAGCTCGGCCACGAGTTGCTTGAAGTGCTCGCGAGCTTCCGCACGATCCTCGATTTGTCGCACCTTGCGGAGGAAAGTTTTTTCCAGGCATTGGAGCGCTACGAGGGGCCGCTTATCGCTAGCCACAGCAACCCGCGCCGCTTCCACAACACCGACCGCCACCTGAGCGACGACATGATCCGCGCCCTCGCCGAGCGCGACGGCGTGATGGGCGTGGTGTTCTACAATCGCTTCCTCAAGCACGGCTGGCGCTACGGCGACGCGAAAAACGCCTGCAACATCCAAACCCTGTGCAATGTCATCGACCATGTGTGCCAGGTAACCGGCAGCAGCGAGCACGTCGGCATTGGCACCGACCTCGACGGCGGCTTCGGCAGCGAGGCCATCCCCGAGGGCATCGACAGCGTAACCGACCTCTACTGGCTGATGCACGCGCTAGGCAAGCGCGGTTACGACCCCGAGGATGTGGCACGCATCGCGGGCGGCAACATGCTACGAAAGCTGCGCGAGGCCCTATGATCCGTGTGGCGCAGTTGGGCATTATTCTGGGGGCGCTGGGCATCGTGCTGATGCTCGTCGGGCTGTTCCCTGGCATCACCGGCCTGCCGCCGACCGTCGGCTTTGGCGTGGTGCAAATCCTCGTGATTTTGTTCGGCTACGCGCTGTTGATCTTCGGTGCGCTGCTATACGTGAAGTTCTTCTTCTACGCGATGCAAGACCTCACGCTGTTGCAGCAAATCGGCATCCGCCTCGCGCTGACGGGGTTAACGTTCAGTGTGTTGGCTGGGCTGGCCGATGTGCTGGGGTTCGGCAGCAACCCGCGCCCGGCAGGCGAGGAGATCATCTTTGGGCCGTTGCAAATCTGGTCGCTGCTGGGGTGCTTCGCGCTGGCGTCGTTCGGCGTCATCGTGTTTGCGCTGGCCGGTGAGCCGGAACTCACCGACGAGACGTAGAGGCGAGAAGTGAGAAAACTTATAGCTATTCAGATGATGATTTTTAGCAGTACAGTTGTTTTTATCTTGGTTATCGTCGCCGACAATTTTCAGCAAACCGATGAAGAATCACCGGGCGGCTTTATCGGCACACCAATCGATGAATTACGATGCCCGCATAATCTCCGTGGGGTTGGCCCCGTATGGGATGGCATCGAAATTGGTGTGACGACGTTCGATGAGTTGAAGCAACGCTACGTGCACGATGACGAGCCTGTCATCATCGATCCGTTTTTCAACGAGAACTTCCCCGGTGATTTTGCGCCGAACTATCGTTTTTTTAACAGTTCGGGAAATGGTGCGGTCTTTTTCGCCTGCATTGTCGATGACACCGTAGCCGGGCTGTTAATTGGCCGTGGAGCTGCGCGATATACCAGCCTTCCGCAGGACCTCCATCAGTGGATCGCCTACCTCGGTGAGCCGACGGATATATCCTGGCATGTACGTAGGCCATACCGTATCCTCCATTGGCCGCGCGACGGCGTTTCCGTCTCATTCGAGCCAATCTTCGAGGAATTGTCGGCGTATGCGCTCGACGATTGGATTTATCTATATCCATACCGGCCAGCCAACTACGAAGACCTTTGGCCGATGAACAATGTCTTCGAGGTTCAACCCTATTACACGCCGCTCCCAGATATCGAACTCGATATTTTCGATTACGACGCGATTCAGGCGACACTGGCGGTTTCTCCGAATGTGTGGCCATCGGCCACGCCAAGGCCATAGACTGAGGACTAACCATGTACGGATTTGCAGCCGCCTAGCGCTATGCACTCTGGGTCATCGTGTTCGGCGTTGGGCATCGGGGTTGTCGCGGGGATCATCATTCTGTTGATCGCGGCAGCCACACTCGGAGACAACTTGCTGACGGCGCTCATCGTCGGCGTGATCGGCGGGGCTAACGTCGGCGGCTCGGTGATGGGCGGCGTGGGGATGCTCGCCGCGATGGTGCTGTGCTGCACACTACCACCGGACCTGGCATAGACATACCCGGCGCTGTACTCGTAGCGCTCGTCTTGCGCGCCTGCCCATGCGAGATACTCCGCCTCGGTCATGCGTGGGGTACCGGCGGGCGGAATAGCGACCATCAAGGTTAAACCGCAGGCCAGGGGTAGTTCGGGCCGGGGCCAGGTGTGGGGTACTTCCCGCTCGCGAGCAGGCGATCCACCCGTTTGATGAGTGCGCGCACCTCGCGTTCGTTCAGCAGTTTGCTCATCGTCTGGTAGTAGTCGCTGCACGTGTTGGCGAGCAGGCCGCACAGCGTCTGCAAATCGTCGACGAGAATATCGGGGATGGGCTGCCCGGCGAAATCCCAGATGACCGTGCGCAGCTTATGCTCGTGGTGGAAGGCGATGCCGTGGTCGATGCCCCATAGGTGCTCGGTGGGGTCTAGCAGGCAGTGGCCGCCCTTGCGGTCGGCATTGTTGACGACCGCATCGAACAGCGACAGGCGCGCAAGCTGCGGGAGCAGGCTTTCGTCGAAGGAGAAGTAGTTCTCGTTTGGGTCGTGTTGGATGTAAAACTGTACACTGCCCAGGCCGCGCACCCCCTCACGGAGCGACGTCGGTGGCACGATGTTCCAACCCAGGGCCTGCGAGGTGGCGAAGGCCGCCGTCTCGCGCATGCACAGCGTGCCGTTGGGGAAGTCCCACAGCGGACGTTCGCCGCGCTGCGGTTTGTAGACGGCAGGGACTTCCAGGCCATCGTAGCGGACGGAGACGAGGAACGTGTAGTTCGAACTCCAGCGCAGCATCCCGTGTTCGGTGACCATCTCACCGTTTTCCAGCACCTCAAGCACCCGCTCTGCGGTGATGGCCGTTGTTTCGTCTTCCTCGGGCTGTTCGTTGCGCGGTTCTTCGTCCACCATATGCCTTATCCCTTCAGGTCTACATTACGTCCAATAATACACGAGGCGTCCGTTCTGCTTGGGGTCGGCACGGCCACTTTCGACTGTGCCCATCGCGCGCACGCTCAGCGCCCGCATCTGATCGCGGCTGGCCCACATGCGCACCACGCCGGGGTCTTCACCTTCGGGTTCATCCTCACCGGTACGCATCACAAGCTCCTGCGCCACGAGTACGATCATATCGCGCTCGTCGTCGTAGCCGATGCCCATCTGCGCGACGCGGAACATCGGCTGGATGGGTTCGCGCAGTTCCATATCGATGGCATTGATGTCGGGGCCGGTGCCCTCGCCGGGGCTTTTGCGGTCCAGGTCATCCACAAGGTCGTTGATCGCCTCGCTGAGCGCCCAGGCCTGCTCTTTTTCGATGATCAGCGAGACCAACTGCTCGGCCTTACCGGCCTGGAGGTGGAACACGCGCTGGCCTTTGGGGCCGATGGTGCCAATCGTCACAAAATCGACGGGGTCTAGTTCAATCTCGATGTTTGGCATATGCTTGGCTCCTCTAGGAGTTCTTGGCCCTCCGCTCTTGTTCTAGCTGTTGCACGTGGGCAGTATCGTTCATGGTGGTGATGAACGGGCGGCTGTGGCCCAGTTGAATGCCCGTGATCGACGCCGGGGAAATGACGATGCGCTGGAAGACATCGAGGTGCATACCCAGGTAATGCGCCACCACCATCTTGATGAGGTCGGCATGGCTGAAGATGGTGATGGTATCGCGCGGGTGCGCGCTCGTCAGCCGTTCGATCTCGTTGACGGCGCGTACCTGCACGTTGCGCATCGTCTCGCCGTTGGGGAAGTACGCGCGTGTCGGGTATTCCTGGATGACCTCCCACATTTTGCGCCGCCTTAGCCCGTTAATCTTCGCGCCCTGCCAATCGCCGTAGTCCACCTCGCCGATTTCGTGGTTCGTTTGAATTTGCAGGTGGGGGTGGTGCTGCTGGACGGCCTGCGCGGTTTCCTGCGTGCGGTCCAGCGGGCTGCTGATAATTTGGTGCAACGTGGCACTCGCGAGGCGTTTGCCGAGGGCTTCGGCCTGGGCCTGGCCATCCTCGTTGAGGTGCACCCCCGGCGTGCGCCCGGCCAGCTTGCCTGTTTTTACAAAATCGTTGACTGCATGACGGATGAGAAGGATGTGGGTCATGTGGTGGATCGGTTCGCTTTTAATTGCCCTGCATGATAGCACAAAGGGCACGGTGCAGCCTACTTGTTCATGAGGTGATCAAGCAGAACTGATGTTTTTCCAACAGAATTATCGGGCATGGGTTGCCTCATTGGCGTGGCAGCTGCATCGATGTTGTTAAAGTTCGGCAAACCCCCACAAATTAGGCCGTGGCGCACGCCGAAATCTGCTACCATCGACTGTACAACGGCCCGAGGATAACAGGTACCCCACCCCGATGCCCGACGTTACCTTCTACTCCAACCGCTTTTGCGATGCACCACGCGCCGACGCCATCAACAACATGCTGGGCCACGACGTGGCCGAATGGCTGCAAACTGGCCTCTACGGCGCCGGGTTCGAGGTCGACCCGGTAAAGCCGCTCGACCACGGCTTCGGCT
>CAYSVE010000308.1:0-7104 GCA_964434365.1 uncultured Anaerolineaceae bacterium
ATCCATTCCTCCGGAGTTATCCGTGCGTTCTGAACGAATTTCCCGCACCCTGTCGATTTTCCCGCGCCTAGTTCGTCAAAATAATAGAATTACCCAAACCGGTAACCTTATTCAACGAGGAGCTACACCCCATGCAATACGTCCTACTCATCTACGTTAGCGAAGAGGTCACGGCCAACCTGTCCGAGGCGGACCGCGCCGCATACTTCCAGGGTTACGCCGCCTTCGAGGGCGATGTACAGCAGAAGGGCATCAAGACGGGCGGGCAGCCGTTGCAGCCCATCAGCACCGCGACCACCGTGCGCATCCGCGACGGTAAAAGCATGATTACCGACGGCCCCTTCGCCGAGACGAAGGAACAGCTTGCAGGCTTTTATGTGCTAGAGTGTGAGAACCTGGATGAGGCCCTCGTCATCGCCCAGCAGATGCCCGACGCCCAGTATGGTGCGATCGAAGTGCGCCCGGTGTTGACGAAGTACTAGCGCCGGAGGTGTGGGTGTAATGCAGGACGAAATCGCAGACGTTTTCCAGCAGGAATCCGGGCGTGTGGTCGCCTTGCTTTACGCCCGCATCCGCGATTTCGAACTTGTGGAGGATGCCGTGCAAGACGCATTCGTCACGGCGCTGCTACGCTGGCCGCACGACGGCATCCCCCAAAACCCAGGCGGCTGGATCGCGGTCGTTGCGCGGCGCAAAGCGCTCGACCGACTGCGGCGCGACCAGACCCTCAGCCGAAAAACGGCGACACTCAAGGCGTTGCAAGCCATGGAACAAGAGGCACTCGTGTTGGCAGTCGACACCATCCCTGACGACCGGCTCAAGTTGATGTTCACCTGCTGCCACCCCGCCCTCGCGAAGGAGGCACAGGTCGCGTTGACGTTGCGCACGCTCGGCGGCCTCACGACCGAGGACATCGCGCGGTCGTTTTTGGTGCCGGTGCCCACCATGGCGCAGCGACTCGTACGCGCCAAGCGCAAAGTCCGCGATGCGGGCATTCCGTTCCAAATACCTGCGCTCAACACCATCGACGAACGGGTGGATGCGGTCTTGTCGGTGTTGTACCTCATCTTCAATGCGGGCTACACCGCCCCCACCGGCGATGCCCTCATCCGCCACGACCTGTGTACGGAGGCGATTCGCCTCACACGCACCTTGCATACGCTGCTCCAACAGGAGCGCGACCTGTCGTACGACCCGGAAGTTACCGGCCTACTCGCGCTGATGTTGCTGCACGACAGCCGCTCTGGCGCGCGCGTCAACGCCGACGGCGACCTCGTTCCACTCGAAGAACAGGACCGCAAGCAGTGGAACGCCACGAAAATAACCGAGGGACGAGCGCTATTGCAGAGCGCCCTTGCGATGCGCCGTGCGGGGCCTTACCAATTGCAAGCGGCGATAAGCGCGCTCCACGCCGAAGCAACCCACCCCGCCGAAACCGACTGGCCGCAAATCGTCGTGTTGTACGGCCTGCTTTACCCGATGACCCCCTCGCCCGTCGTCGCGCTGAACCGCATCGTTGCGGTGGCGATGGCACACGGCCTCGACGAGGGGTTACGCCAGCTCGATGCCTTCGAGGCGGGCGGTGATCTACCAAAATACTATCTGCTGCATGCTGCTCGTGCCGACCTGCTGCGCCGTGCCGACCGTCGAAACGAGGCCGCCGAGGCGTATCGTCTCGCGTTGGCACACTGCGACAACGACACCGAGCGCCGCTACCTGCAACGTCGACTACGCGACATGCCGACACCAGAAGACCTTGCTTAGCCTACAAGCCAATCTACGGAGGAAAACAAATGCTCAGCTTCAACACATCCATCAAAATCGACAGCTCCGCCGAAACCGTGTGGCGCATCCTCACCGATGCCCCCTCCTATACCGAGTGGGACCCGAATATGGTGAAGCTAGAGGGCACCATCGCCCCCGGCGAAAAGTTGACCATCTACACCAAGCTAGACCCGAAGCGCGCCTTCAAGCCCACCGTCGTCGAGTTCGAACCGAACCGCAAGATGGTGTGGCAATCGGGGATGCCTTTGGGGCTATTCAGTGGCTCGCGCACGTTTCTGCTGGAACCGAGTGGAAACGGCGTGCAGTTCACGCTCAGCGAGGCGTTTAAGGGGCTGATGCTCCCGATAATTCGCGGCAGCATCCCAGACCTCAACCCGAGCTTCGAGGCGTTTGCTGCGGGCCTTAAGGCGCGCGCGGAAGACACGACCGTTTCGTCGTAGGCAACCTCTATTGGATGAGGCCGTACCGCAGCGCGAGTACCGCCGCCTGCGTGCGATCTGACGCGCCGAGTTTGGCGAGTATCTGCGTGATGGCGTTGCGAATGGTGCCTTCGGAGAGGTACAGCCGCTCGCCGATTTTTGCGTTGCTGAGGCCCTCCGCCACCAGCGCGAGGATTTCTCGTTCGCGCTCGGTGAGCGGTTCATCGAAGGCGTGCGAGGCAGTGCGGGTGGGCTGCTTCGCCTGCCGCATAAGGGTGCCGGTCACGCTGGGGTCGATGGGATTTTTGCCGGCGGCGGTCTCCTTCACCGCGTCGATGAGTTGCTTGCGCGAGGCATCCTTGAGGATGTAGCCAGACGCCCCGCTGCTAATCGCGTCCATCACCCAATCCTCATCGTTGAAGGTGGTGAGGATGAGCACCGGCACCTGCGGGTAGTCTCGGCGGATAGCGGCGGTGGCCTGAGCGACGTTCATGACCTGCATTTACAGGTCCATCACGACATCGTTCGGCAGCGTAGGCGGTATCGCCTCGAAGCAGGCGACCGCATCTGTATAGACGCCCACCACCTCGATGTTGCCGTCGCTTTCGAGGATGAGTTGAATGCCCTGCGCCAGCAAAATCTGGTCGTCGCATAACAATACGCGCAACATGGGTACCCCCTCACACCTGCATCGTCAGGTGCACTTCGGTGCCGATGCCCGGCCAACTTTGCAGCTCCAACATACCACCAAATGCCCGCACACGTTCGCGCATCCCCTGGATGCCGAAGTGCCGCGACGAGTCGACGCCGTCAGGTTCGAAGCCCTGCCCATCGTCGGCGATCAAGAGTGAGAGTTGATCGGCGACACAGGAGAGGCTTACCTGCACCGAGGACGCCTGGGCGTGACGCACCACATTTTCCAGCGCTTCCTGCACCACGCGGTAGATGAGTTGTTCGGCGGGTTCGGGGATTTGCGTAACCTGCTCGGGTAAATCCATGTGGACGGCGCTACCAGCGCGCTTAGCGGTCGTCTCGCCGAGGTCGCGGATGGCTTGCAACAGGCCGAGGTTTTCCAGCGGTGAGGCGCGCAGGTCTTGTAGGGCGCGGCGGGTTTCGTCGAGGCTATCGCGGTTGATGCTTAACGACAATTCGACAAGGTTCCGTGCGCGCTCGGGGTCGGTATCCCACAAGGCGGTTGCCGCCTGCAACTGCACCGATGACGCCGTGAGGGTGTGCGCAAGCGTATCGTGCAGTTCGCGGGCCATGCGGTTTCGCTCTCGGCTGATGGTGAGGCTCTCCATCATCGTCGCAAAATTGGAAATCTGCCGGTTGGCCGTGCTGAGTTCGGCACGGAGCCGCCGTTGCTGGTTCATCAAGCGGGTGACGAAGTAGGCCACGGTGATGTATGTGGACGCGCGCAGAAACACCGCCATCACGATAATGTCGGGGTCCTGCCCGAGGTTTGCGGCCATATCCACCCGGAACACCAGCTCTGGCAGTGAAATCACCCCGGTGTACAGCCACGCCGCGCGCATGTCGTATTGCCAACTGATGAATATCGCTAGAATGAACAGCGGTGGCGAGAGCAACAGCATCAGGTAGGTGGACATAATATCGCCTGGTAGGCTAACCAAGGCTTCGGTTTGCCAGATCGTCTGCGATAGCCGAGCGGACAACAGCAGTTGCGATGTCGCGAAGACGAAGAATAACGGCAGGTATGCGTTGCCCAGCTTCCGCTGAAACCACGACGTGTACAGGTAAATCACCTGTAGCACGCAACATAGCATCGAAAACAACAACGTGGGGTCGTGCTGAACGCGCCAGTAATCGCTGAGGTAAAAGCCCAGCGTAATGCCGATACCCAGTATCGAGTACAGGCGCACGGCGTACAGCAAGCCGGGTTCGATGTTGTTTTGTTGTTCGTACTGCCGCGATGCGCGCCCGAAATCGTCCAAGAGTAGGCCCACCTGCATGTAAACACCTCTGTTCAAAAATCCCCGATGGCGTCTTTTATAGTAACGCAATATGAGGACCAATTGAACTATACATAGGAAAACGCCTAGCACAGCCCGTTTTTGGAGGATCCTCACGGCATTATTGTGGGTATATGACGCGGCTCATGCCGAGTCCGCGCGGCGTTTCACTGGCCCGGCCCCCGTTCGATGGCGTTAGATGTAACCAATACGCAGCAGGGGGTTCGCCAAAAAGGAGTTATCGCCTATGTTACTACGACCACGCTGGCGGAAGGTTTTCCGCGACCTGTGGCAGGAGAAATCGCGAACGGGCATCGTCGTCGCCTCGATCGCCGTGGGCATCATCGCCTTCGGTGGGCTGTTCGGCACGCGCAACATCGTCTCGCAGAACATCGCCATCGAGTACCAACGCTTCAACGAAAACGACGTTGTCTTCGAACTCGACGGCTTCGATGAGGCGCTCGTGCGCTGGGCCGCCCGGCAGGATTTCGTCACGGATGCGCAGGGGGTTACCGTCTACAATGCGACCGCCCCCAATATCGACGGTGAGGAAGAGGATGTCGTGCTGACGGCCTTCGAGGACTACAGCGACATTCGCATCAATCGGCTCGTCCCCGAAGCCGGGCGTTTTCCGCCACAGCGGGGTCAGGTGGTGGTGGAGCGCAGCTACACCGGGGCTATCGCGCAGGAAATCGGCACGAGCTTCGTCGTCGAGGGCGACAACGACACGGTTATCTCGTTGGCGTACATCGGCACGGCGCACGACCTCAACGCCTTCCCCAACTCGGTAGACCCGCGCATCAAGCTGTATGTGACGCCGCGCACCCTGCGCCTGCTGGACTTCGACACGGCGTTTAACCAGTTGTACCTTACGCTAGACCGTGACGCGATTGCCCGCGCAGGCACCGAACTGGAAACCGTTACCGAGGATTTGCGCGAGAGCATCAGCCGCCTGGGCGTCGATGTCAACGGGGTACGCGTCAACCGCGATGACAATTTGTGGTCTGGCGACTTTGCTGTCGCGATAGCGAGCATTCTGTTTTTCGTCGGCTCGGCGGCGGTCATCCTGAGCGGCTTCCTCGTCCTCAACGTGATAACCGGCCTGCTCGCGCGTCAGCGGCGGCAAATCGGCGTGATGAAAATGATCGGCGCGAGCGGCGCACAAATTGCGGGGCTATACCTTGTGCTTGTAGGGACATTCGGTGTGTTGGCGCTTGCCCTCGCCCTGCCGATGAGCCGCGTCCTGGCGGAGTTCGTGGCGGGCGGCCTGCTGAGCGTCGGCTTTTTGAACGTCGGCATCACGGTGGTGCAAATTCCCTTGCTAGTGTTCATCGTGCAAATTATCGTCGCCATCGCCGCGCCGATTATCGCCGCCCTGGTGCCCATCGCCCGGAGTGCGCGCCTGTCGCCCATCGAATCGCTGCGCGAAACGACTGTCGCCAACAGCGATTGGCTGGACCGCGCCCTCGCGAAGCTGCGCGGCCTTCCGCGCCCGGTGCTGCTCACGTTGCGCAACACCTTCCGGCGGAAGGCGCGTCTTGTCGCGACACTTATCACGCTAATCGTTGCCGGGGCGTTTTTCATGGCCGCGCTCAACCTACGTGTGAGCGTGCTGCGTGAAGCGACGACGATTTCCCTTGCCGGGAGTGACCTGCGCTTCACGCTCGCGCGCACCGCCGACCGCAGCGGTGTGCTCCGCCGTGTAGAAACCGTTTCTGGCGTCACCGGCGGCGAAGGCTGGCTGATCGATACGGTGAGGCGCGTTCGACCCGATGGAACCGAGAGCGACTCGCTGACGTTAAACGGAGTGCCTGCGGAGACGCCGTATAACGCGCCCTCACTCACCGAAGGGCGATGGATCGAGCCGCTGACGGCAGACAACCGCTTCGAAATCGTCATCAGTACGGAGTTCGAAACATTGGAACCGGGCGTGGGCGTCGGCGATACGCTGCGCCTCACCTTCGATGGCGACGAGGCCGACTGGCAGGTCGTTGGGATCGTTGAAACGGGCGGGCCGACGAGTGTCACACCGCCGCTTTATGCCGCCTACGACACGGTCTCGCGCTTCGTCGAAGCGCCGGAGCAGAGCAACTTCATACTCGTTTCCACCCTTGCCGATACCTTCGCCCTGGAACGCGACACCGAGCAGCACATCCTCGATGCGCTGGACCGCCTCGGCGTAGATGTGGTGGCGTCGTCCATCACGTTGGAGGAGTCGGAGAATGCGCGCAACTCCTTCGATGTGATTATCTTCCTGCTGGCTTTCGTCGCGCTCATTATCGCCATCGTAGGCGGCTTTGGCCTCGGCGGCACCATGAGCCTGAACGTGATGGAGCGCACGCGCGAAATCGGCGTGATGCGCTCGGTCGGCGCGTCATCGAATACGCTGCGGGGCATGTATGTCCTTGAGGCCGTGCTTATCGGCGGGATGAGTTACGTGCTGGCGTTGCCCGTTAGCCTCTTGGTGAGCTACGGCTTCGCACGGGCCATCGGCGGCATCTTCGGCCTAGACCGGGCACTGGAGTTCGGTGTGAACCCGCTGGGTTTGCTCATGTGGGCGGTGATTATCGTGATCGTGGCGGTGTTGGCGAGCCTCGTCCCGGCGCAGCGCGCATCGAGCATTAGCATCCGCGAGGCACTCGCTTACGAATAAGTCTCTGCCAGAATACCAGATGCAGAACGGGACACCGCGCGGTGTCCCAGTTGCGTTTCCACGTATAAATCGACATCCACAGCAGGCACACCACGCCAGCCCACGCGTTTCTCACGTCGCCGTGCCGACGCCGGCCAATATCATTTTGTCCCGGCTCGGCCAAATTGATCGGCAGACATCTATTGCGTTTGTTATATCATCGCTGCAATAATAGCGTTGCGTGCCACGATTTTCTCGCTGGTTGTGCGCGAGAATTGGCAGCGGCACAACCTTC
>CAYSVE010000309.1:0-2243 GCA_964434365.1 uncultured Anaerolineaceae bacterium
GTACTACACCATTCTCATCACGGCGTACTATGGGGTGTTCCGCCTGTTATGGGATGCGGTGTCGCTGCAACGGGCGGCTGCGAGCGGGCGAGCCTCGTTTCACTCACCTGCGCCCCTACGAGTACGGGTGCGGTGGGCGATTCGTGCGATCGCGCCGCGCCTTGGTGTTCTCGTAGCCATGGGGGTGTCGGGCCTGGCGCTTGGTGGGGTGCAGTTTATTCCTCTGTTCGAGTTGGTGAACACCAACTGGCGTGCCGACGGAGCCGACTTCGCGACGACACTGAGCTATGCCCACCCGGCGCGCGACGTGCTGCAATTCATCATGCCGAACTTCTATGGTAGCCCGGCGCAGCACACCTACTTCGACATCTTCGCCTGGGAAAACCTGATGGTGATGTTCGATAACAGCATGGTGCGCAGCACAGAGTGGGGCATCAAAAACTACGTGGAAGGCGCACTGTACGGGGGCCTTCTCCCGCTGGCGTTGGCGCTTTTCACGACATTCAACTGGGTTGGCTCGCTCCGCGCACCGAGGAGCACCGTCCAGCGCGAATCGACGCGGCAGGGGGTGTACATCGGGCTGTTTGCGGGCTTGGCACTGCTCTCGCTGACGTTTATGTTCGGGTTGCCGACCTACGCGCTCATCTATTACGGCCTGCCGGGCCTCGATCAATCGCATACGCCGTTCCGCTGGGTGTACGCCTTCACGCTGTGTGTGGCGGTGCTGGCGTCCTTCGGCCTCGACGACATGATGCGCCTCACCTCGTTTAAACTAAAGCGGGCATTCGCGGTGGCGTTGCTGGCGGCGGGTGGTGGAACACTCGTCGGCCTGCTAGCGACGCGTTTCCTGTTCCCCGTGTGCGAGCCGCTGTTCGAATATCTGCGAAACTCCCTCGCCCTCGCGAACCTCGCATTCCCCGATGCGCGCACATTTTACAGCCATCTGTTCATCAACGGGTTAAGCTTCTCGCTCATTTCGATGCTCAGCGGTACGTCCTTCGCGCTGATGGCCTACGGCGTGCATCGTCGTAAGCGGGTGAGCCGAATGCAGCTTTACGTCGATGTGCTGAACGGCAAGCGCTCGCGGCTGGTGATGCTACGCCCGGGGTTCATGCAGTGGGTCGTCACGCTCAGCACGTTGTTCGTCGGTGCCGATTTAATGATGGCCTCGCAGGGCTTCAACCCCAGCAGTGACCCCGCGTTGCTCGAACACACCCCCGAGGTCGTCGCGTGGTTGCAGGCGCAGGAGAGGCAATTCCGCATCACGACACTGGATGACCCCGACCAGCCGCCGCTGTTGCCCGCCAACATGACGATGCGCTACGGCCTCGATGATGTGCGCGGCTACGAGAGCATCATTCCACGGCAATACGTCGACTATATGCGTGGCCTCGCGCCGCAAACGCAGCTCGATTTCAACCGCATTGCGCCCATATTTACGAGCTACCCCCAGGGCATCGATTTCGACTTTCGCGATGCACTCACGAGTGACCGTCTGCATCTGCTGAATGTGCGCTATGTGCTCAGCCACCCCACGACGGACATCAGCGATGTGGAGGGATACACACTCGCACGCGAGTTCGACGGGGTGACAGTGTGGGAAAATACGAACGCGCTGCCCCGTGCGTACACCGTCCCGGTGGAGTTGTGTTACGTGGGCGAGCTAGGCTACGACGCGGCAGTGGTCCCGGCGTTCTTCGCAGAGGCGGAGATCATCGAGGATACCGGGCGCGAGATGCTCATCCAGGGCTTCATCGCGCAGGACAGCCACCTCATCGTTAGCCAGACGCATTTCCCCGGCTGGCGGGCCTACCTGCAACGTCGCCACGCCGACGGCACCATGACCGAAGAGCCGCTGGAAGTCTTCAGGATACAGGGCAACTTCACCGGGGTAGCCCTGCCAGAGATCGTCAACTTCCGCGTGCGGTTGGTCTACAGCCCGCTGAGCTTTCAGGTGGGGGCGTTCACCTCCGCGCTCAGTGGGCTGTTGATGGCGTTTCTGCTGGGGGTGTGGGCATGGCGCAAATTCGTCATCGCCCGCGATACCGAGGGCCGCGCGCTGCTCGCTCGCAACAGCATCGCCCCGGTTCTGCTGAACCTCTTTAACCGGGGTATCGACTTTGTGCTGGCATTCGCGGTGTTGCGCGTGCTGGGGCCAGAGGGCACCGGCATTTACTACTACGCGATCATTGTCTTCATCTGGTTCGATATTTTCACGAACTTCGGCCTCGATGAGATCGACC
>CAYSVE010000309.1:2253-7104 GCA_964434365.1 uncultured Anaerolineaceae bacterium
GGGCGGGTCTCGGTCACGCGGGCGGGAGTCCACGGCGCGCGCGCGACCGCAGCCTTGCGGGCCGCACCCTCGTGAACACCACCGCGTTTCGGCTGTTTTTGTCGATCGTCGGGATGGGCCTGCTGGCGCTGTTTTTGCTCGGTCGGCAAACCCTCATCGCAGACCCGTTCAGCACGACCGGTGTGATTGCGCTGTGCCTGCTGTACGTGGGCCTGTTGCCAGGTAGCCTCAGCAAAGGGCTAACTTCGCTGTACTACGCCCATGAGCGCGCAGAGTACCCCGCAGCCGTCGCCACCGTAACAACCATTAGCAAGGCGGTATTGAACATCGGCGCGCTGTTGCTCGGTTTTGGGATCATCGGCCTCGCCGCAAGCAGCATCATCAACAACTTTGTTACGCTCGGCATTCTGCTGTATGGCGCGCGCGCGATGATCGGCAGGCCAAAACTACAACCCGAAACAGCCGCTATCGGTGGGATGGCTCGCCAAAGCTGGCCACTGATGTTGAATCACTTCCTCGCAACGATCTTCTTTCAAATCGACGTCGTGATTATCGAGGCGATTCACGGTGCGCGGATGGTGGGGCAGTACAGCGTAGCGTATCGGTGGCTCCTGGCCCTCAACGTGATACCGGCGTTTTTCACACAGGCCTTTTTGCCGATGATGTCGCGGCAGGCGAACGAAGACCGTGATGCCCTTCGCCGCGATGTGACCCTCGCGCTGAAGGGGTTGGCGGCGCTGTCCTTCCCGCTGGCGGTGGGGTTCACCTTTTTAGCACATCCGTTAACGTGGCTTTTGGGCGGGCAGGAATTTCTGCCGGATGGTGCGATTGCCCTACAACTGATGATCTGGAGCATCCCCATCGGTTGGTTGAACAGCCTCACACAATATCATCTTATTGCGCTCGATAAACAGCGAATGATTACCCGCGCCTTCGCCGTCGGCGTTACGTTCAACATCGCCACGAACCTGCTGCTTGTGCCGACATACGGGTATCGTGCGGCGGCCCTCACGACGATTGCCTCGGAGGCAGTGTTGTTCATCGGGTTTGCGTGGTTGCTACGTGGCTCACTCGGCGGGCTAAACTGGCCGGGCATTGTGTGGCGGCCCGCCACCGCGAGCGGTGTGATGGCCGTGTTGATGGCTGCGCTGTGGACCTCGCTGCCCGTGGTGGCCGTTGTAGGGGGGAGTGCGATTTATTTGGGGGTATTGCTCGCCCTGCGCCCGCTAAGCGCGACCGAAACGGCGCGCCTCGCACCGATGCTGCCAGGCCGTATCCGCCGTGCGGTGCTGGTTACCGCCTAGTTTTCCTGGCGTGCGTACACCACCCGTCGCGGGCAACAGGTGGTGCTTGGCTTTAGCTGGTGCAGTCAGGTTTGGATGTGCCTCGCCCTTTAACTTTCGGCCTCGCTTGCGTCACGCTTGGCAAACGCTGCATGTGCTTCTTCGACCGTATTCACCATGATGTAGTTGCCCGACATCGCGACGTTGAGGCGCTTGAACATGTCGAACAACGCCTGCATAAAGGCATCATCGCCCACGATAGCGGTGTGCTTGGAGTAGGGTGCAAGTTTCGTATTGCCTGTTTTGAAGTGCATCAGCGCGTGGGGTGGCATCCGGGGTTCCTCGGTAGCATCCTGGATCACGTGAACTTTGTGATCGAGTTCCTCGAGCATGGCGACGGCCTCGTCGATAGCCTTGTGATAATCGTCGATGGTCCAGTTTTTCTTGCGGCGGAAACGAAGGATCGTCTTTTCGGGATTGTCCCAAATCAGTTCGATGCGCATTGAGGCTCCCAGTTCAACTAAACAACCAGTTGAAGCAAGGATACTACGTTGCCGTTAAATTATAGATGAGCTACTACTTAAGGATATATCAATTATTACAGGGGGCATAAGTCTTAATAAGATTGGACGCATCTTAACGTTCTCGTCCTATCCAGCAGAATCAAAAACACCGCCTGGTGAAGGCGGTGTTGTAACTTTTTTCTCGGGGCGTGGGCTAAGCTTCAGCCTTGTCGCCGTCTTCCTTCAGGGTGACCTCAAGGTTGTCATTGTCCCACAGCAAACGCGTGATGTAGGGGTTCTCGAGCACCGGCATCGTCATCATTTCGCCATCACGACGAAGTTGGAAGTGGTAAATGGAAGTGCAACGTACACCGGCGTGCCAATACTGCTCCTGCACCACCTGATTGCTGATCTCCCAACCGCGTTGCAGTGCGGTTATAAGGCTGTCGCCACCAGCATACGACTCCGATTCGGTTGCCCAATGGCGGCTTACGTCGAGGTACTGTACGTGAAAATTTGTTGGATTTGGTTGCAGAAACATAGGTTACCTCTCATCTCACATCACACACTCAATTGATAAGAATTTCACAAGTTAGCGATATTATACAGACTAGCGTGTTAAAATGGCCTTAAGTTTTTGATATATTTTGATCTCAACTCCATTCTACGCATCCTTGACGATGCAAACAAGCCAATTCCTTACAAATTTCACAGGGCACTTTGTGCAACAAAACACAATGTGTGCGTTCACACAGGTTGGCGTAAAACGTTTGCTTGTGGAGCTTTACCAAAAAATGGCATTTAAAACCCGTTACTTTTTAAAACCGTAACGTAGCGCTCATGGTTCATCTGTAGACAGTTTCGGTTACACTTCTTACAAAAGCATATCGTTGCTTTGTTAGATGTACGTAGCCGCCCGCAAGATTTCCGTTAAAATGCCCTGGGTATTTCCTGAAAGCGTGAAAGGGCAATCCTTTGGCCAAACGCATCGGCACTATATTCGTCAGCCTGCTTGTGAGCGGCTTTTTCCTGTGGCTTGCCTTGCGCAACCAAAACCTCCAAGATGTCGGCACGAACCTGCGCGCGGCGAATCCGTTCTGGTTTGCGGCGTCGGTCTGCGTGGTCATGGTCGGTTTTTACGCCCGCTCGACGCGCTGGCGCGGCCTGGTGGGCTTTGCTATACCCCCGCACCGCGCGTACTTCATCATCGGCGTCACGTTTATGCTGAACCTGCTGCCCTTCCGCGCTGGCGAGTTCGCCCGTACGTTGCTTGCCACCCGTGAGGGCATCCCGCTTGTGACGGCAGCCACCAGCATCGTTGTGGAGCGCTTGCTGGATGTACTCATCGTGGTGGTGTTGCTACTCGGTGCCGTGAGCCAACTGCCTACCATCGACCCGGCAATTTCCAACGCACTGTTGTTATTCGGGGTGGCGGGGGTGGTGGCCTTTGCGATACTGCTCGCACTCGCAAAACAGCCAAAACTCGCATACGCCATCCTCGATTGGCTGGAAGCCCACTTACCCATTCTTGAGCGGCTGCCGCTACGTGGCATCCTCACCAATGTGCTTGAGGGCTTACAAACCCTGAACTCGGCAGAGCGCCTCATCCACGCCATCGTATGGACGTGCCTGTCATGGGCGTCGTCGTTTGTGACATTTCATCTGTTGCACTTTGCACTGGGCACCCAAACCGATCAACAGGTTGTCTACACGTTGATGGGGCTAACGCTGGCCTCGTTCAGCGTGGCGATTCCGGTCACCGTCGCAGCGATTGGCCCGTTCGAAGGGGCAGTGGTGCTAGCGGGTGAGGCTGTTGGGGCCGATGCCGCGCGTGCGGTTTCGCTGGGGGTTCTGTTTCACCTGAGCGCCATACTCGGATACGCCATTGGGGGAATCGTCGGCACTGTTGGCCTGGGACTCAGCCTCGGCGACCTGGTACGCGAGAGCACCAAGCAAAAGCGTAAAGTTCAACCCACACCTACGGAGTAGATGCCTTGCCTTTCGCAAACTTGAGCACAGGTGTGCAATTGCACTACGAGGACATCGGTACGGGCGAGGTGGTCATCGCCGTGCACGGCTTCCTGGGCACCCCGCGCACCGACCTCGGCAACGTCATCGACTGGTTGCGCCGCGACTACCGCGTGATTGCACCCACGCTGCGTGGCTACGGCGAGAGTCGTCCTCCTCAGCGCGACTTCCCGGCAACCTTCTACGAACGCGACGCCGCCGATGTACTTGCCCTCGCCGATGCGCTCGACCTCGACGGGGCGCACCTTGTCGGTTACTCCGATGGCGGTGAAGTTGCTTTGCTTGGGGCGGGTCGTCATTCGACGCGTTTCCGGTCGGTAGCAGTATGGGGGTCGGTGGGGTACTTTGGCCCGGCGATGCGCGCCGCTGCACAACGGCTCTACCCTGCCACATGGATACCCGAAGAAACATTGCAGCGCCACGGCATCGAAAACGCGAACGCCTTCGTGCTAAACTGGATTCAGGCAATCAAGGGGATGATCGACGCGGGCGGGGACGTTAGCTTACACCTCGCGGACAAAATCGAGTGCCCGCTACTGCTGATGCTCGGTGACAACGATACCCTGAACCCGATAGCGTATGGGCAGCGATTCGTCGACCGCACACCGAACGGTCATCTACAAACCTTCGCGTGCGGTCATGCTGTTCACACCGAACAGTGGGGCGCTTTTCAAAAGGCCCTGGGCGAATTTTTGAGGAACTCGTAGGCATCGTGCAGGGTGGGCAAAAAGCTGAACTGCGCGTCGGCCTCCGGCCCAACGGCAAACCCGGTGATCTCGGCCTCGGCGCTTAGTTGGTCGCAGTAGGGGGCACACACAGCGAAAACCACCGCTAGCAGACAGTAGGGTTTCGTATGAAACAGGTAGCGCAGGTGCAACATACTGCCTGCTGGCATGTGTTCTATTCGCGTTAGGTCCACGACCAGATGGTGGCGGTGCCCGACGCGCTGAAGGTGGTGGCAAACACCCTCGGTTACAGCACGAAAGTCGTCCCAGGTCCACTCCGGTACGACCGTGAGGGTCGTTATCGCGTGGTCG
>CAYSVE010000310.1:0-3256 GCA_964434365.1 uncultured Anaerolineaceae bacterium
CGTAGCGGCGCGTCAGGTTTTCCTGGCGAATTTCAGCCATGTTACAGCACTCCGTGGCCGATGCGGCTACCGGTGGGTTCGTATACGATGGCGTTCGATGGGTCGATGCCGATCGTTGCGTGACCTTCGGTGAGGTCGAGGGCGTCGTTATGCGGGACAACGACTTCTAATTCGATGCCGTTGACATCGAGGTAGACCACGAGTTCACCACCCAGGTCTTCTACCAATTCTATTTCGGCATCGATTATCTTCAGGTTAGTGGTGTCTGTTGGGTTGATGGAAATGTGCTGAGGACGAATCGCAACCATCGCCTCGCCGGCGTACTCGCGCCCATCCACCGAGAAGTCGACGAGCGGATTGTGGCACGCAGCACCGTCTAACGTGCCAGAAAAGACGTTGGCTGGCGGGAACCCCAGTAAGGCCATCGTCCTCACATGCTGAGGGGTGTCGTACATCGTTTGCAGGTCGCCGCTTTCGATGATGCGCCCCCCGTCGAAAATGTTTACCGTCTCCGCGAGCATCAAAGCTTCCAGCGCGTCCGACGTAGTGTAGATGAACGTAGCGTCGAGTTGCTCTTTCATCACCCGCAGGTCTTCGAACAACCGCTCGCGCAGCTTGAAGTCGAGGCCGGTCAGTGGATCATCGAGGATGAAGATGCGGGTGTTCTTCACAATGCCGCGCGCAATCGCGACGCGTTGCTTCTCACCGCCGCTGCACTGGTCGGGTTTCTTTTCCAGCAGATGCGTGATCTTCAACTGCTCGGCGGCGTTTTCCACGATGGGCTTGATATCCGTCGCGTTGATACCCATCAGCTTGAGGGGGTAGGCGATGTTATCGAACACCTTGTAGTGAGGATACAGCGCGAACGACTGTGGCACATAGCCGATATTGCGTTCACCAGCGGGCAGGTTTTTCACATCCTCCCCACGGATGAAGATTTCACCGGTATCGGGTTTTTCGAGGCCAGTGACAAGGCGCAAAATCACCGATTTACCTGTGCCAGGTGCCCCAAAGATGACCGAAAATGAACCAGATTCCACAGTGAGGTCCATGTTTTCGATTACACGATTTTGTCCGTAGGCTTTTGCGACACCCCGGAACTCAACAGCAGCTCCCATCTTTACCGTCCTAGCTCGATCAAATACGGCACAAGATAGATCGACAGAGCTACGATCGCGCTGATAATCACTAGCCCAGTAACGAGACCACGCATCGATTCGCCAAAGCCTGCCTCAGGGTTGACGTTGCCGAACACGATCTGCAATACCGTAAAGACAATCAGCGCAATGCCTCCCCACTCGAACACATCACGCTCGATTTGCTGCGTGATGAGGGCAAAGCTGAGTACAAGCAGGATAATCAGCCCGATTTGCACAGTCGTAGCGAACGTCCACTTGCGCCGCACGCCGAAGTACGCAATCTCTGCCATCGTGACGAAGATGATGCCCAGTGCCCAATAGCGATACGCATCTTCGATGTCGAAGTCGATTTCCTCTTCGCCATCTTCTCGCGCTTCGGCAACCGCCTCGTTATACACATAAGCGGTCGATGCCGCCATCAGCACGAGGAAGAGCACCAACAAAATACCATGAAAGCGCAGGTCCGCGGCGCTAAACCGACGCTTTGGCTTAGCCGCAATAGCTTCCGTCATTGCCTACACCTCACCACGGACGGTACCGAAGGTCATGCCGACCAGCAGGTACTTCTGGAACAAGAAGATGGCGATAATCGGCGGCAGCATGAATGCCGTCGTCATCGATGCGACGAATGTCCAGTCCAAACCGCCGTCGGAGTACAGGTCAGTCGAGAACGAGACCGGAATCGTCGTCGTGTCGCGCCCACCCAGGATGAAGCTAAACAGGAACTCGTTCCACACGAAGATGATGTTGAAGATAAAAGCCGCGACAAGGCCCGGCCCCACCTGCGGCAGAATCACGCGGAAAATGATGTGCCAGCGCGACCCCCCATTCACGAGGGCCGTTTCGTCGAATCTCTCCGACACGCCATCTATGAATCCCTTCAATATCCATACTGAGAAGGGGATACTGAACATCGCATAGAACATAATCATGCCGAAGTAAGTATCCTTCCACTGGAAGGCCGCGTACATCAGCGATACCGGGATCACGACAGCGACGGCAGGGACCATACGAATCGATAGCAGGATGAACATCATAAAGTTGGTGCCCGGGGGCTTAAAGCGCGAGAAGGCATAGGCTGCCAAAAACGATACGGTAATCGCGATCGTCACCGCGCTAAGCGACATGATGATGCTGTTGCGGAAGTAGCGCCCCACATTTTGGCGTGTCGTCAGGTCGAGAAAGTTCTCGAGCGTAGGTGTAAACACAAACTGCGGTGGGATGGCAAGGATACCGTTCGCTGTTTTGAACGACCCCATGATGATCCACAACACAGGTGCGAAGAAGATCAACGCGATGACCCACAGCAATAGATGATAGGCGTGCTTCCGCCAACCGCGCAGGCGCATCATTGCACCACCTCCTGCGTTTTACTGTTCAAATTGAGGATGTAAAGGTAGATCGACGTGAATGCGATGGCCGTTAGCAGTAATATGATTGCCAGCGCAGACGACCAACCGAAGTCCAGTGCATCGAAGGCTTGTTCGCGTAACACTACGGCGATGAGTTCCGTCGCGCTGCCAGGAACCGCCATCAGCACGACGAGGTCCAGCGTCTTGAATGAGTCGATCGTACGCAGCAGAATACCCAGCATGAGGATGAATTTTGCGTTCGGTAGGATGATATACCGGAAGCGATCCAACCATGGCAACCGATCGATTTCCGCCGCTTCGAGTTCGGCCTTGGGTACCGACCCCAGTGCCGCGAGTGTGATGAGGATCATGAACGGTGTCCACATCCAAATGTCGACAAACAACACCGACCAGAACGCGATATCGGTGTTCTGCAAAAAGCCGATTTCGGTATCGAACAGGGATTTGGTGGCCCAGTTGATGATGCCAAATGTCGGGTCGTAGATGAGCCGCCAGAACAGGCCCGCCGCTACCGGGGTGATAATCATCGGGGTGAACAGCAGGGTAAGTGCGATGCGCCGCCCGGGCATGTCGCGGCTACCCCAGAACAAGTAGCCCAGGAACATCCCAAGCAGGGTTTGGATACCCACGCCGAAAAACACCCAGATAAACGTGCGGCTCATCGACTGCCAGATGAGGCGATCGGTAAAAATGTCCTCGTAGTTTTCCACACCCAAAAAGGTAAGGTTCGGCAAGGTGAGCTGG
>CAYSVE010000310.1:3266-7076 GCA_964434365.1 uncultured Anaerolineaceae bacterium
GTCGCCGTCGAAAGCGTCGAAGAAGCCGACGACAAGCTCAAGCCGATCATCCACAGGGTCGGGATCACATTCCAAACAATGAAAAAGATAAGTACAGGCGCGATCAAAATGACGGGCACCAGTCGAGCGTCATCGAGCACCCGCATCACACGTGCCCATGTCGCACGGGCAGCACTCTGCGAAGGTGCCGCAGACGCACCCTCTAGGCGCGACGTATCAGTTGGATTTACTTGCATGAGCTTGGTTCGTCACTGTTACTAAATGAATGGATGTGGGGGCAGGTGGGGCAAAAAGCCCCACCCGCGAGGTTACGGTGAAGTGTCGAGCTTACTCGAGTTCGACGTCCTCACACTCTTCCGGCGGCTCCACCTCGGTACGGCCATTGTCGAACAGGATTTCCTGTTGTTCGCAGGCTACGAACTGAAGCACGGACAACGCATCGTCGTATTCACCAGCGGCAAAGGCCGTGAAGACTTCCTGCTGCAACGAGAGCATCTCGGCGTAGTTCGGCTCGTGCCAGAAGTCACGGGCGCGATCTGGCTGTAGCATGAACTTGTACGCACGGTTCCACGGGTTGATGCTGTCGAACTCAGGGTCGTTCAGCGTGGCAGCGTCGGTTGGGTTACCACCACGGCGGGCAAACTCAAGCTGGGTTTCTGGCAAGTACCACCAGTTCAGGAAGTCCACGCCTACACGCATTTGCTCCGGCGTGTTAAAGGCGTTGAGTACCCACGGCTGGCCACCCATCGAGTAGATGCGGGTGCGGTTGCCGTCTGCATCTTCGAAGGCCGGCGGCGGCACGATGGCGACGCTGTCGCGGTTTTCATCGGTCAGCATGGTGAGGCCCACAGCCGCCCATTGGAGCGAAGTCGCAACGGTGCCCTGCGTAAAGGCGTCGACGTTTTCAGCAATACCCATGTTCAGCGCACCTGGCGGGGTGTAGTTGAGCATGCGGCGGTTCCACTCCAGGGCTTCAGCGTTCACCTCGCTGTCCAGCGTGCCCACCATCGTGCGGTTCGTCTCGTCCCAGTGCTCACCACCACGCGACCACATAAACGGGTATAGCTGCATGCTGTAGAAGTCGTAAACCACGGAGTGCTGCATGGCGACGCCGTATAGGTCTTCCTCAGGGCGCGTGAAGAAGGCAGCAATTTGCTCGAACTCGGTGAAGGTCAGCGCTTCCCATTCCTCAAAGGTCGTTGGGATGGCGAAACCATTGGCTTCCTCGAACGCGGCCATCTCATCGGGGTCGTTCACAATGTCCGTACGGACGAACAACACCTGCACGTCACCTTCCTGCGGCAGGCCCCAGATTTCATCGCTGCCATCGGGGAAGACTTGGTAGGTGGTGCGAGCAACATCACTGTACAGTTCCAGGTCCAGCGCCGGTTGCGGGTCGATGCCCATCTCAGGGATACCGTTTTCGATCAGTTCGTCCATGTCGACGATCCAACCGGGGGTCGCAAGCGCGCCGAGCCATTGGCTATCGCTAATGATGATGTTGAACTCATCGGAGCCGGTCGCAAGGGAGGCCGCCGCACGCTGGAAGAGTGACTCGAACGGGGATTCGGTGAAGGTGAAGCTCACCTCGTAACCGAAGTTCTCCGCTGCGTAGTCGACGAACAAGTCGTTGGCCATCTCTGCGCCGAGGCTACTGGGCAACCACCCACCGATACCCAGAATGGACATTTCGATGGACTGGCCGGCGAGCGGATGCTCATCCTGTGCAGCGGTTATCGAAAACGAAAAGGTGAGGAGAAGGACGAGAAGGAGAATGCTGATTTTTTTCATAGAACCTATTCCTTATAGAAAAGCTATTCATTTAAGCTGAAACAGCCTACGTCACTTTATACCGAATGATGCATCTTCAGTCAAACGTTTTCGCCAAACCTGTGACAGACCCGCACATTTGTGAGGGTCTGAAGTGCAAAAAGTGGTATGGGTGGGGTACTTGTGGTACTTTAACAACCATAAAAATTCTTCAAAATGCCTGAGGGACATCCCGTGAAAAAGTTAATCAACGACCCAAATAACGTTGTTCACGACGCACTCCGTGGCATCGAAGCCGCTCACGGCGACCTTGTCAAAGTCAACTACGAACCTGCCTACATCACCCGCGCCGACGCACCCGTGGCGGGTAAAGTCGCGCTTGTATCGGGCGGTGGTAGCGGCCACGAACCACTTCATGGTGGGTTTGTAGGTAAAGGCATGCTCGACGCGGCTTGCCCCGGCGAAGTCTTCACCAGCCCCACCCCCGACCAGATGCTGGAGGCCACCAAAGCAGTCGATGCTGGTAAAGGCGTGTTACATATCGTCAAGAATTACACTGGCGATGTGATGAACTTCGAGATGGCTGCCGACCTTGCGAAAGACGAAGGCATCGAGGTGGAAGCAGTCGTCATCGACGACGATGTGGCTGTGAAGGACAGCCTTTACACTGCCGGGCGACGTGGTGTAGGTGGCACTGTTTTCGCGGAGAAAATTTGCGGTGCCGCCGCCGAGGCCGGGCAAGACCTCAAGGCCGTCGCCGACCTTTGCCGCAAGGTCAACGAAAATGTGCGCAGCATGGGGATGGCGCTCACCTCGTGCACGGTTCCGGCAGCGGGTAAGCCCACCTTCGCAATCGGCGGCGGCGAAATGGAATTTGGTGTGGGTATCCATGGTGAGCCGGGCCGTGAACGGATGGCGATTAAAACTGCCGATGAAATCACCGAAATGATGGCCGACGCTATTCTCACCGATTTGCCGATCAACAGTGGCGACAACGTCATCGTGATGGTGAATGGCATGGGCGGTACACCGCAAATCGAGCTGTACATCGTGTACGCCAAACTCGCCGAAATTTGCGAGGCGAAGGGCATCAACATCGTTCGCAAGCTTGTCGGCGATTACATCACGTCGTTGGAAATGGCCGGGATGTCCATCACGGTGCTGCGTGCCGACGAGCAAATGCTGGAACTGTGGGATGCACCGGTGCTCACACCTGGGCTGCGCTGGGGCATATAGTCATGGCGAACATCGACAAAGCCGCCATCATTGCCTGGTTAGAGAAGTTATCCGACGTTTATGACGAGAACCGCGCCTACCTTACTGACCTCGATTCGCCCATCGGCGATGCCGACCACGGCGCAAACATGGCACGCGGCTTCAACAAAGTGAAGGAAAAACTACCGAGCATCCAGGATAAGCCGCTCGATGGCCTCCTGAAGGATGTCGGCATGACGCTAGTGAGCACAGTGGGTGGCTCTAGTGGTCCGCTGTATGGCACCTTCTTTATGAAGGCCGGGATGGCGATCAAAGAGCGGGACGACCTCGACCTCGAAGCGCTCGCGTTGATGTTCGGCGCGGCGCTCGAAGGTTTGGTGCAACGTGGCAAAACCCAGCTAGAGGATAAGACGATGGTCGATGCGTTGCATCCGGCCATAGCAGTGCTCAAGGAAGCTGCTACCAACAGTGCAGAACTGCACGACGCGCTAAAACAGGCCGTCGACGCTGCCGAAACTGGTATGAAGGCCACCATCGAGATGCAGGCGCGCAAGGGGCGCGCAAGTTACCTCGGTGAACGCAGCATCGGTCATCAAGACCCTGGCGCGACGTCGGCGTACCTGATGCTACAGACCGCCCACGATGTTTGGAGCGAAGCGTAAGCAACTTCGATAGAATGAGTGTGCCCGGCTCTACGCAAGATTCGTAGGGCCGTTGGAACTTTTGTTTTCTACTACTAGGAGAGTTATTCATGACAAGACCTGTTACGATGTTTACTGGTCAGTGGGCCGATTTGTCGATCGGCGTCATGTGTGAGAAAGCAAA